>JBILRD010000069.1:0-8130 GCA_044372845.1 Saprospira sp.
TACAAAACAATCAAACTATACAGCTTGAAAAATTGATTATCATTAAATAATTACAGATTTAACCAAGTCCAGATTTGAGTTAAGCTATTTTTGTTAATCTTGTTGAGACCTAAATCAGGTAAAAAAGCAATTGTAACTTTTTTCTTGCCAATTTTTATGGTTCCTTTTTCTACCAAATAATTTTTTGCTCCTTGTTTAATATTAAATACCTCCAAATTGGTTATTGCCTTATTGGCTGTAAACAATTGTTGTAAGGTAGGAGAGAAGGAGAGAATAACTTTTGGTTTTATTTCCTTGAGCACTTCTCCAAAGATCGGTAAACTTAGCTCTAGATCTAATTCAGTTAACAAAGACTCATCAGAGCTCCTGAATGGGCAAAAATAGAATTCTACCATTCTACCTGCTTCACCATTTCCATTTTGTTCGTTGATTATCGATACAATTGAATTCCATTTTTCCTGATCAATTTTATTCTCTGGCAAGCATAACTGTGCCAGGTAGTTCTTGTCATCAGCTGTAGGATTGAAATGTAAAATAGCTATAGAATCAGAACAAAAATCAGTTTCAGAGAGGCTATAATACCATTCTTTACTGTTTTTTAAAGCATATTTCTTGATATCAGATTTTTCAAAAGCAATTGCTAATTGATCATAGATTTTAGAGATTGGGTTGTTGGATTCATTAGTCACTTTTGGCAAAACAACCTCATCTAACACTGTTTGATTAGAATTTTTTTCTGAAAGTTCCAATAGAGCAGCAGACTCTTCAATCATTTGAAAATCAATTTGTCTTTTAGTCAGGTCTACTCTTTTAATTCTAATGTACACAACATCGCCCATTTTATAAACCTTGTCGAGAGATCTAATATGAAATCCATCCTCTAATAAAACGAAGTTCTCATACATATTCTCGTATCGTATCAGACCCTCGCAATGATTTTGTTTAATTTCAGCATAGACGCCAAATTCAGTCATACCAGTAATAAAAGCTTCAAAAACTTCACCGATATGATCCTGTAAAAACTCTGCTTGTTTATATTTGACGGACTCCCTTTCAGCATCCATGGCATTTCTTTCTTTTTTAGAAATATGCTTACAGAGTTCCTCCAGTTTGATAGGATTGTATTTATTTTTTTCACCATTCAGAAACTGTTCAAAAATTCTATGAACCAGTACATCCGCATATCTTCTGATCGGCGAAGTAAAGTGCGTATAATCCTGAAAAGCTAAACCGTAATGTCCAATATTATCAGTAGAATAGGCAGCCTTAGCCATTGTTCTGATAGCTAATTGTTGAAGAACAGCTTGTTCGTTTTTCCCATTAGAATCTTTGATCAGCTTATTAAAAGCACTATAAACAGATTCTACATTTTTAACATTTACCTGATAACCTAATCTGTTGGCGAAGTTTGCAAAATTCTGAACCTTTTCCATATCAGGGAAGTCATGAACTCTGTATACAAATGGAATTTTAGCGGCACCTTTTCTAAAATGTTCCATAATTTGAAAAGCAACCATTCTATTAGCCAGCAACATGAAATCTTCCACCAACATATGGGCGTCCTTTCTTTCCTTGACATAAGATTCCAAAGGCTTACCATTTTCATCTAGCACAAATCTAACCTCTGGAGATTCGAAATTGATAGCTCCTTTTCTGAATCTCTCTTTTCTTAAAAGATGAGCTATCTTATTTAAGGTTATCAATTCATGTTTAAAATCACCTTCAGATCCTTCCAGAATTTCCTGAGCTTCTTCATAGGTAAATCTTCTGTTGGAGTGTATCAGGGTTTTTCCATACCATTCACTGATGATTTTGGCTTCCTTATCCATTTCAAAAATGGCAGAAAAAGTCAATTTATCTTCGTGGGGTCTTAAAGAACAGACGCCATTGGAAATTTTCTCAGGTAGCATTGGTAAAACTCTGTCCACCAAATAAACAGAAGTAGTTCTTTTGGCAGCTTCTTTATCCAAAGCAGAATTTTCTCTGACATAATGAGTCACATCCGCTATATGAATTCCAATCTCTAGATTGCCGTTTTCAAGGAACCTAATAGATAAGGCATCGTCAAAATCTTTGGCAGTTTCAGGGTCAATGGTAAAAGTTGTTATCTCTCTTAAATCTGTTCTGTTGCTGATTTCAGATGGCAAAATAACAGTCGGAATAGCATCATTCTCAGCCATGACAGCCTCATTGAAATCTAATTCAAATCCATTTTTGATCAAGATAGATTTCATTTCAATATCACTGGAACCAGCAATTCCAAGTACTGACTTAATTTCACCATGAGGATTTTCATAACCTCGTCCACTGTGCCATTCCGTTATTTTAACAACTACCTTGTCTCCATTTTCGGCAGACATGGTTTTATTCCTTGGTACAATAATATCCATAGGAATGCTTTCATCATCAGGAGTAACAAAACAAAATTGTTTGGAAAGAACCATAGTTCCAATAAATGACTCTCGATGTCTTTGCAATACTTCAACAATTTCTCCTTCAGGTTTTCCTCTGTTGGAGATATGCCATCTGACTTTAACTAAATCGCCCTTTAGAGCGTTCAGCATTTTATATTGTGGTACAAATATGTCTTTATCTAAACCAGAATTTTCTGATATGATATAGGCAGCTCCAGACCTGGTAGCATCTACCGTTCCGCTGGCATAGCCTTTGCGATCATTATTATCTTTCTTTTTTTCTTTTATATTTTTGTCCCTGGTAAAACTCTCATAAAATGCTTCAGATTTTTGTTCAACATTTCTATTGAATTTAAATTTCTGACCATCTGCTACTTTTACTAAAATTCCTTTCTGGAAAAGTAATTCCAAAATGTAATCAACAGAGTCTGAATTATTATCAAGTTCCAATTTCTTTTTAATGTCTTTAGCATTATACCTTCCTTTGATATCATGCTGAAACATTTTCTGTATTTTTATTTCCAGTACCTCGGGGCTTAATACTTTAGAACTAAACTTGTTTTTATTTTTTTTTGACATATTTTTTTGATATAAACATTTAATCTTCAACAATTTCCCCTTCAGTGGTTAATTGCATAAAAGTTATCTGAGGATTTTCTGATTTAATTATTTCACCTTTGGGGCCTAGTTGACCTTCTACTCTGTTGATCGAAAGATCTTTTCCAATAGAGCATACCAATTGTTTCATACCGTCTTCCAGGTATAGCGTTCCTGCTACTAAACGATGATCAATCAAAGCGTTATTCTTATCAAAAGTACATAAGAAAAAAGCATTTCCTTCCAAAGAAGCCTGCCAGTAGATAAGTGTATTGAAGTTTTTTGAATCAGGGATACTAAAACAAGGCATAAATTCAGTAAACTCATCCAGGCTATCTTTATCCAGAATAAACTTGGTAATCCAACTCGAATTGATTGGTTTTTGTATTTCCTGAACTTGTCTTTGAGTATCAGTACTTATCGTGAATGGAAGTTCTATTGCTGGAAAAAATTTTAAAAAATTATCAAAAGTAAGTTCAATGTCGTCTATGGCAATCTCATCCTCATGATGATGATGGTGGTGGTGGTCATGATTACAATTGCTATCACATTGATGATGGCCGTTTGAACCTTCTTTGTGGAACAGAAATTTCATTTTGTGCGTTTATCGATTTATATAATTTTTTACAAAAATAGATATTAAGATTAAATTATGATTGTTTATACAAAAAGCTAATGCTAAACTTGAAAACAATCATAAAAGTAAAGATATTTTAGCAGTAAAAATGATGATGCTTAGTAAACTATAAAAATATATTCTATCTATTTTCAAAAAAAGGGCTAATTGTTTTTTATAAATTTTTATATTTGCGACACATTTTTTCTAACTTTTTTAAATCTTAATCGAAATGCCATATCTGTTTACCTCTGAATCTGTTTCAGAAGGACATCCTGACAAAGTAGCCGATCAAATTTCTGATGCCTTAATTGATAACTTTATGGCCTTTGACCCAAGTTCAAAGGTTGCTTGTGAAACACTTGTAACAACTGGACAAGTTGTTTTGGCTGGAGAGGTTAAATCTAAATTATACTTAGATGTACAAACTATCGCCAGAGAGACCATCAGACAAATTGGTTACACAAAATCAGAATACATGTTTGATGCCAACTCTTGTGGTATTCTTTCTGCTATTCATGAACAATCATCAGACATCAATCAAGGTGTTGAAAGAACTAATCCAGAGGATCAAGGTGCTGGTGACCAAGGTATGATGTTTGGTTACGCCACCAAAGAAACTGAAAACTATATGCCTTTGGCTTTAGACCTGGCTCACAAAATTTTAGAGGAGCTTTCTTACATTAGAAATAATGAGCCAAATTTAATTCCATACTTACGTCCTGATGCTAAATCTCAGGTTACTATTGAGTATTCTGATGACAATGTTCCTCAAAGAATAGATACAATTGTAGTTTCTACTCAACATGATGATTTTGATTCAGAAGCAACTATGTTGGCTAAAATCAAAAAAGATATTATCGAAATCGTTATCCCTAGAGTAATGAGCAAACTCAAACCTGAGTTAACTTCATTATTCAATGACAAAATCACTTATCATATCAATCCAACCGGTAAATTTGTAATTGGTGGTCCTCACGGTGATACTGGTTTGACTGGTAGAAAAATTATTGTTGACACCTACGGTGGAAAAGGTGCTCACGGTGGTGGTGCATTCTCTGGAAAAGATCCTTCAAAAGTTGACCGTTCAGCTGCTTATGCAACAAGACACATTGCAAAAAATGTTGTTGCTGCTGGTCTTTGTGATGAGATTCTAGTACAGGTATCATACGCTATTGGTGTTGCTAAGCCTTGTGGTATTTATGTGAATACTTACGGAACTTCAAAAGTAAACATGAACGATGGCGAGATTGCTGAGAAAATCAGCGAAATTTTTGACATGCGTCCATATTTCATCGAGCAACGTTTGAAATTACGTAATCCTATCTATCAGGAGACGGCTGCTTATGGTCATATGGGTCGTAAAAATGAAGTAGTTAAGAAAAGCTTCAAAGGACCAGACGGTTCTGTTGTTACTAAAGAAGTTGAATTGTTTACATGGGAAAAATTAGACTATGTTGACAAGGTTAAAGCAGCTTTTGGTCTGTAATAACTATCATATATATTTAATAGAAAAGGGAACTCAACGGTTCCCTTTTCTATTTTTTAACCCTAAATCATCTATAGAGTTCGTAATGAAAGTAATTTTGGGTTTAAGCAAATTTGTAATCAATTCCCATTTTTTCCAGAGCGCCAATAAAGATGCTGTCAGCATTGACTTTACGGTTATAAGAAACTAAATTTAGTTTTATTTTTTCTTCAATATCAAGAATGTTAATACTCAATAATTGATCCCCCTCGTGACGACTACATACATGGTGGAGTTCGTTAATAATATTTTCGTTAATCATTTGTATGGGTATGTTCAGCATGATTCCCTTTACTTTTTCATTTCGGACATCATCCAGCAATCGAATGTCTGAAACTCTAAATTCAAAATCGTTGGAATCACCCCATTTTTTTTGATATTTTCCTTTGACATACAGAACAGAATCATTAACAAGGAGATGCTTGAATTTCAT
Source organism: Saprospira sp. (assembly GCA_044372845.1). Lineage (GTDB taxonomy): Bacteria > Bacteroidota > Bacteroidia > Chitinophagales > Saprospiraceae > Saprospira. The sequence continues at coordinate 5,589 of JBILRD010000069.1, forward strand.
GTAATTTTCGCCAAATAGACTGGCCTGAAAAGTGGACTCATAATCTTCGATTGTAAAAGTACCAAATGGGCTCCCTTTTTTACTGATTCTATGCTGCGCATCTATCAGTACGCCAACAATGGCCAGCTCCATATCTTTAAATTCCTCCATTCTATTGATGGGGGTAGCAAATCTTTGCACCTCTACTCTATAATCATCTAGAGGATGTCCTGATAGATAAAAACCGGTTACTTCTTTTTCTTTCTTAAGCTTTTGCATCAATGGCCATTCCTCTGCACTTGGAGCTTTGGGGACGGGAAGATTATCTTCGGTTGAACTATCTCCAAATAGTGAAATTGTCGACTCTGTTTGGTTTTTTTGATAGGCATTACCATATCTTAACAATGCTTCCAAATAGGAAGCTTTATCATCATATGGAGTAAAATACAATGAACGTTGTAAACCAAAAGTATCGAAAGCACCACTCAAGACCATACTTTCAAATGATTTTTTATTGGCGATACGAAGGCTTATTCTTTTGACTACATCTTGAATATCTTCAAAAATCCCCTCTGACCTTGCTTTAAGAACTTCTTCAACAGGACCTTCCCCAATTCCTTTAACGGCAGATAGACCAAACCTGATTTTTCCACTTTTGGTAGCATAAAAATGCATTTTACTTTCGTTGATATCTGGCCCAAGTACCTCCACTCCCTGAACTTTACATTCAGAAATGAAGAAGTTTATGTCCTCAATACTTTTACTATGCGTTAAAACTGAAGCCATATATTCAGCAGGATAATGTGCTTTTAAGTAGGCTGTTTGAAAAGCGACAAAGGCATAACAGGTGGAGTGTGATTTGTTAAAAGCGTAAGAGGCAAAGGCTTCCCAGTCTGTCCAGATTTTTTCAAGTTGCTTCTCTGGATGACCTTTCTCCATTGCCTGGCTAACAAATTGTGATTTCATTTTATCGAGTACCGCTTTTTGTTTCTTACCCATGGCTTTTCGCAACACGTCGGCCTCCCCTTTGGTGAAACCTGCGAGACTTTGCGAAAGCAACATCACTTGTTCCTGATAGACCGTGATACCGTAAGTTTCCTTCAGGTATTCTTCCATCTCAGGCAGGTCATAAACAATGGGTTTTCTTCCATGTTTACGGTCGATAAATTCGGGAATATACTCTAAAGGGCCCGGGCGATAAAGCGCATTCATGGCAATCAAGTCTTCAAATTTAGTCGGAACTAAATCTCTCATGTACTTTTGCATTCCGGCACTTTCATATTGGAAAATCCCCACCGTTTCACCACGCTGAAACAACTCATAAGTCTTTTTGTCTTCAAGGGGAACAAAATCAGGGTCGATCTCAACCCCATGATTTTCCTGAATCATCTTGACAGCATCATTGATGATGGTCAATGTTTTTAACCCCAAGAAGTCCATTTTTAATAAACCAGCTGATTCAGCTACAGAGTTATCAAACTGAGTTACTAACAAATCAGAATCCTTGGCAGTTGTAACCGGTACATATTTGGTAATATCATCCGGAGTGATGACCACTCCACAGGCATGGATACCAGTATTTCTTATCGAGCCTTCAAGCTTTTTAGCATTCTGGATCATATCTGCAATTGCATCATTGCCATTGGCTAATTTTCTAAAATTATAGGCTTTTTCTAATTCCTCAGAATTCAATTTTTCCTTCAATTTTGGATCAACATCACCATCGGAAAGAACCTTATTAAGTGTAGCACTTAAATCATCCGGAAATATTTCTTTAACCCTTTTAACATCATCCAAGGAAATATTCATCACTCTTCCAACATCCTGTAAAGAGGTCTTTGCTGCCATAGAACCATAGGTGATTATCTGGGCTACCTGATTTCTGCCATATTTATCCAAGACATAATTGATGACTTTTTCACGACCGATATCATCAAAGTCAATATCTATATCCGGCATGGAAACCCTTTCTGGATTCAGGAAACGTTCAAATAGCAGGTCGTATTTGATAGGATCCACATTGGTGATGCCTATACAATAAGCTACAGCTGATCCAGCAGCAGAACCACGACCAGGACCGACTGCCACCCCCAACTGTCTGGCAGTGGATGTAAAATCCTGAACAATCAAAAAGTATCCCGGATAACCGGAATTTCGGATAACGTTCAATTCAAAATCCAGACGTTCCTGAATTTCAGGAGTAATGGTACCATATCTTTTTTGAGCACCTACATAGGTCAGATGTCTTAGATAATCATCCTGATTGGTAAATTCTTTTGGTAAGGGAAAGGCTGGTAAAAGTACATCTCGCGTGAGCTTTAAAGGTTCTATTTTGTCATAAATATGAATCGTATTATCAACTGCAAAAGGAAGATCTGCAAAAAGCAAATTCATCTCTTTTTGAGTTTTAAAATAAAAATCCGGACTGGAAAATCTGAATCGGTTTTCATCTTGAACCAAAGAGCCTGTGTTGATACAAAGTAACATATCATGTGCCGTCCAGTCATCTTCATTGATATAATGAGAGTCGTTCGTGACTATTACCTTGATATTATATTTCTCA
>JBILRD010000056.1:0-9035 GCA_044372845.1 Saprospira sp.
GTAAAAGGAAAAAATCCCGATTCTAAAACAATTATTTCAACTGTTGAAGAAGCAGGATTTGATATATTCTTAATTGAGTAAATCTGTTTAAAACAGTATTACCTTGAGCACCATTAAGATGAATGGACTAATTGGAATCAACCATAACCAGAAGTAATTGATTCTGTTGGGGTAAGCAGATTCCACCTCCTCCTGCTTCAACCATTTCCATTCCCATGCTGAAGCCAATAACCATTTGTAACGATTATGGAATAAAATCAGTGAAGGCAATAATAATAAAGTTATCAAGGTTGCTACCAACAATCCAAATGCAATTGAAATAGCCATTGGAATTAAAAATTGCGCCTGAACACTTTTTTCAAGGATAAGCGGCCCAAGACCCAAAATAGTTGTTATGGATGTCAGCCAAATAGCTCTAAATCTTGATATTCCTGCATTATAAACTGCTTCAACAGTTGACATACCCTCCTTGATGTTGTCATTGTAGGCAGCAACCAGAACCAGAGAGTCATTGACCATGACACCAATCAAAGCGATAACTCCCAAAACAGAGAAGAAACTAATGGGTGCATCCAATGTCCAGTGTCCCCAAACTACCCCAATAAAACCAAAGGGAATTGTAAGAAAAACAACACCCGCCTGTCCAACGGATCCAAAAGTAATAGCAATAATTAAAAACATGGCCATTAGGATAATGGGTGCATTCGCCTGAATAGACTTGGCACTTTTTTCATTTTCCTTATTTTGACCCTCAAATCTAAAACTTACTGACGGATAATCATTGCCAATTTTAGGGATGATCTCATTTTTAAGCTTGTTGGTAATATCCGTAACTGAGACTTTTTTGTTGGCTATATCAGCTTCTACCTTAACCTCTCTCTTTCCATCAAGGTGATTGATATTTACTACACCTCTTTTAATATTGAAATTAGCTATTTCGATGAGAGGATATTCTCTACCATCGGCAAATTTAATTCTCATATTTTCCAACTGTCCAACATTAGATCGATCTTCGAGTTTATACCTGACCCATACTCTTACCTCATCCCTACCCCTTTGCAATCTTTGAACCTCAGCTCCAAAAAATCCCTGCCTTACTTGTAAGAGTACTTCCTGAAGATTTAATCCCAATTGCTTTCCCTTATCATTTAGAGTAAGATTGATTTCTCTCAGGCCTGATTGATTGTTGTCGATTACGTCTTTAAGATCTGAAATAGATTCCAATTCTTTTTTAACAGCTTTGATAGCTCCCTCTAATTCTTCATAATTATTTCCTAAAACAGAGATAGATACTGGTTTGCCAAAAATGGAAGATATTCCAAAAGTTAGCGTTTCAGCACCGGGAATTGGGCCTACTTTTTTTCTGATGGAATCTTGAATTTCCAGAACAGGAGTTAATCTATTTTCTCCGTCCATCAGGGTGATGGATAGTTTACCAGAATAACTGTTTGGTCCAATATTTTTTTCTATTTTTTCTATAATATCTTTGCCATCTTTTCTTTTGGACTTGTAAAATTCATTTACCTCCCAAGCTTTTTTCTCCATGTAGGTCATCCAGTCCTTGGTAATATCCTCTCTGGTTCCAGCTGGCATAGCCAATGAAATTTCAACATTATCTCTCTCAATGAATGGAAAGAAAGTAGTTTTAACATGCCCGCCAGATATTGCAGCAAAACAGACAATCAAAAGCCCAAACATAAAAGCAAGTGGTAGGATTTTTTGATAGCCATTCAGTGTTAATCTCAAGAGTGGTGCATAAAACTTATCTCTTATGAACATCAATAACCTATCAAAGAAAGCAACAAACCTATCTACTATTCTCTCCACTTTATTCTTCTTAGCATCTCTGTCCAATGCTCTGGAATGATAGAGATGTCCTGGCAAAGTTAACATACCTTCTACCAGTGAAACTAATAAAGTAATAATTACGACTATTGCTAAATCACTAAATATATCCCCTATCCTTCCTTCTACAAAGAAAAACAAGGAAAAAGCCACTACAGTAGTCAAAACTGATGAAACTACAGATGGTAAAACATGTAAAGTTCCCTTCAAAGCCGCATCAAACTTTGACATGCCTTTTTCATGATAGGCAAATATATTTTCACTGATTACAATACCATCATCCACCAAAATACCAACAACCAAAATCATCCCGAATAAGGATACAACATTAATGGTCAAGTCAGTTGTAAAACCAAAAATAAACATTCCAGCAAATGCAATTGGAATGGAAGCAGCCACCCAAAAGGCAATACTCCAATGCAGGAAAAATCCAAGACAGATTAAAACCAGGAAGAAACCGATTATTCCATTTTCCACCAGTAAGTCAATTCTTTGCGTAAGTGTAATAGACCCATCTCTTATTGTGGTGGCTTTGATTGGACCAGCTTTTGCATTATAATCAGCAACAAAATTGTTCATATACTTACAAATTGTAAGCAAATCTTCGGCATCAGTATTCAAAATAGTAATGACAACAGATGAACTGCCATTTATAAAGGATCTGGCGGGACTATCCTGCCATTGATCTTTGACCTCAGCTACTTGGTATAAATAAATAACAGAGCCGTCAGCTGTAGTTTTAACTGGAATATTTTTCAGATCTTCTGAGAAGTATCCTTTATTTTTTGCTCTGACTAACAACTCTTCCTGCTCTCCCTTCACCCTTCCACCTGTGATTTCCAAGTTGGCATTACGAACAGCCAAGGCCGCCTCCGAGAAACTAATCTGATATCTTAATAAATCATCTTCCCTAAAAGCTATTTCAATTTCTTCGCTTGGAAAACCTGACAAAGATACTTTGGACATGATACCAGTAGCTCTAAGTTCATCTTCCAACCTTCTGGCTTCTTCTTTTAATACTTTTAATGGAACATCTCCGCTTAAGGCCAAACTAAAAGCAAAATTTCTGTTTTCCTGCTTAAAAACTCTTAGTGCTTCCATGTCAACCGGAAAGGAACTAATCTGATTGACAGCATTCTCAACATCTTGCTTGATCAGGTCAATATCATATCCTGAAATTATTTCTATTTCAATTCTTGCTGCATTTTCATTGGAGACAGAAGAAACTCTTTCAATTCCGGTTAATCCCTTTAAATTCTCTTCAATTTTCAGTACAATTCCCTGTTCAATTTCCTCTGGAGAAGCGCCCAGCAAAGTAGCTTCCACCAAAATAATTTTTTCAGGAGCAGCCGGAAAAAAGGTCGACTTCATATTTAGTAGTCCATAAACCCCAAATACGAGGATGATGACTAGTAATAAGTTTCCAATTAGTGAATTTCTTATAAAATAGGAAATGAGACGTTCCATCTTGAACAGGCTATGGTTTTATTATTTGCTATTTGATTTTATTTAGAGGTTTTCACCTTCATCCCATCGTATGCACCGGGAAATGCATCTTTCAAGATTAAAGTACCTTCGGGAATATTACGAAGCATGACTGTTTCCTCTGAAATTTTTGCGATCTGAACTGGAATCAATGATAAAATGCTATCACTTACAATTGAGTACAACTTGGAATCGTCAATCAATAACTTTCTGGGAATTTCGATAACATCTGCCATAACATTGGCGTTTATTTCACCAGTCATGAATAGATTTTCTCTCAAATTTGGACCGCTGACCTGAACAAACACTTTAACAGTTTGTGTTTTGGTGTCTATCGTTCCGGAAATTCTGCTAATTTTTCCAGTCCATTTGCCCTCTATATCTGAAGAGTTAAGGCTGACCATATCTCCAATTTTTACAAATTTTAAGTCTTCAATGGCAATAGAAGTTTGTAATTCATAAGAACTGGTATTCATGAGTGTTCCGATTTTTTGACCCTGTCTTATCAAGGAACCGGTACTGATTAAAGCTTCCGTCAATTCCCCATTAAAAGGTGCATAAATGGTATATTTTGTTAACCTCTCCTCAACAGATTTGATATTGTAAAATTGGTTGTTAATATTTTTCAGGGCTATAAAATCCCTTTCTCTATTACTTTTTGGTTTGGGCAGATCAATAATATTTTTATCAATATCAAAGTTTCTTCTGTAGTTTTCCCATTGCTCCAAACTTTCAGGAAAATCTACCTTGACATCAGGCATTATCTGGGTTAGGCTAGTCAGGAGAGCAGCTTTTTGAGCCTTTAGGTTAAGTTGCTGTTCGATATCATCGATGACAATCATCTTCTCTGACTTGGAAAATTTCACTCCCTCTTTGAAAGGTTTTCCCATAGTTTTGAGCATCCCTCCCACCTCAGCATAAAGCTCTGTTTTCTCAAAGGGGGTTAACCTACCATAAATATTGATTTTGGTTTGAATTCTGCTATTTTTAGCCTCAATTGCTTGAACCAATCTGGCAGTTGCCATAGAATTATTTTTCTTAGGCAACTCTTTAGGTTTACCAATTTTAAAAGCCCAAAGGACAGAAAGTATCAAAAATGAAACAGAGACAGCGACTATTATAATTTGACGCAACATACAGGTTTTTGTTTTGTCTTGAAAAGATGAATAAAGATAACTAGATTAAAAATCAAAGTTAACAGAATTATACCATTATTGTTTTGAAATAGACTTTAGATGGGAGCTTTGAATTAAAAAATGAGCATAAAAATCTTACTTTTTTAAGATATCAACACGATCATTATACATTAAAAATAATCGTTCAATACTAATTTTTAATTCTATGAGATGATCGCTCTCAATTTCCTTACTTTTCAAATCTATCTGTTTTTTCTGCAGATTACTAATTTTGAAAGCGTTTAATTTATTATTTGAATCCAGGTAATGGAGTTCATTGTCTTGAATTTGAATAAATTCAGCATCAATATTTTTTATTGTTTTCAAGTAATTACCCATTAGATCGAAGATCATTAAGCCATAGTCAGGGTCAAACAAAAAGACTTTATTATCAGATTCAATCAATTTAACAGGCAAAAAAGATTCTTCCAAAATCCCAGTCAAATCAAGACTCTCTGTAACTGTTCTGAGATTTTTGTCTATTTTTTTCAGTTTAAAACTGTTGGGATCGTACAACCAAAGTAAATTATCACTTGAAAGTCCAACTGCGTCGATTTGGTAGAGATTTAAATCTCCCAATTTGAATCTAAAAATCTCACTGAGACTTCTGTCTAGCATCACGCCAATTTGATATTCCCCATAATAAACCAGCGGTTGAAACGGATTGGTCACATCGATAGAACTGATAGCTCCAATATTGTTTTCATTGAAGTATTTCAACAGTTCTCCATCAGGACTATATTTTTGTAAAGTATGGTCATCTGTCACAATATAGAGTTGTTGCAGTTTATCAATTTCAATAAAACGACTTTGAACATCAATCTTTTTAATCAATTGAAGTTTTAAATCATCCTGTGCCTGGAGCTTCCATCCAAACAAATATATGACCATTAAAAGGGATAATATTTTGCAGCAACTACTCAATTTCAAATTTTTTAAGTTCCAGATCTTGACCATTAAAAACAGCATAATGCCCTTGATTGAACCACTCTCCTAAATTGATATAACGACTTTTACCATTATCAAGTAACACATCCAGTGCCAAATGCCTGTGACCAAAGATAAAATAGTCGATATCAGGTTTTTCTTTCAATTTTTTGTTTGAAAAAATCATCAACCACTCTTTATCAGCACCGAGGAAAGGTTGCTCTGCTTCTTGAGAGGCTCTGCTTGATCTTGAAAAAAAAGTTGCCAGTCTGGCACCGAGGTCAGGATGCAAGCATTTAAATAAAAATTGACAGAAAGGATTTCGAAAAAAGAATTTAATAAACTTATAACCATAGTCACCAGGCCCTAAACCATCTCCATGTCCTATAAAAAATTTCTTATTCCCGAAAGTTACTTCATAAGGTTTGTGATGAATGACGGCATTGAATTCTTTCTTGAAATAATCAAAATACCAAACATCATGATTGCCTGAAAAAATATGAATTTCGATCCCTCTGTCACTTAATTCCGCCAGCTTTCCCAAAGTCCTGACAAATCCTTTTGGAACGACCATATCATAATCAAACCAAAAATCAAAAATATCTCCAACCAAAAAAACAGAAGATAGCTTTTCATCCTTTGAAACCATCGTCAACCATTTTAGCACCCTAGCCTCCCTTTCTTTAGAAGAAGCAGCATGCCAGGAAGGTATACCAAGGTGAAAATCAGAAGCAAAATAAATCATGAAAAAAACTATGGATTAAAAAAACATAAATTGGATAAAAACTATCCCAAATTAGCTAGCAATATCTTCCTTTTTCAAATCAAGAAACTAAATAATTCTTATATTTGGAACATCTTTTAATTAGTTGATTTACAAAAATAAAAAAATTATGAAAAATATAGTTGTTATTGGTGCAGGTACTATGGGAAATGGTATAGCTCATGTTTTTGCCATGAACGGTTTTCAAGTCAGCTTGGTGGATATCTCAGCCGATGCACTGAATAAAGCAGTTGCTACTATCGGAAAAAATTTGGATAGGATGTTGAGCAAAGGTAGTATCAGCGAGAACGAGAAAACAAACACAATCAATAACATCAAAACAAACACCGACCTAGCAGCTGTTGCTGGTACTGCTGATTTGATCGTAGAAGCAGCAACTGAGAATGTAGATTTGAAATTGAGAATCTTCAAACAAATGGATGAGCTGGCTGCTCCAAATTGCATATTGGCAACGAATACTTCTTCCATTTCGATCACTCAGATTGCAGCTGTAACGAAAAGACCTCAACTCGTGATTGGCATGCATTTTATGAATCCGGTTCCAGTCATGAAATTGGTTGAAGTAATCAGAGGTTATGCAACTTCCAACGAAACGCTTCAAACGATTATGGAGCTTTCATCAAAACTAGGCAAATCTCCTGTTGAAGTAAACGATTATCCCGGATTTGTTGCCAATAGAATCTTGATGCCGATGATCAATGAAGCTATTATCACTTTGTTTGAAGGCGTTGCCGGAGTAGAGGAAATTGACACCGTAATGAAATTGGGTATGGCTCATCCAATGGGACCACTTCAATTGGCTGATTTTATTGGCCTGGACGTTTGTTTGTCTATTCTTAGAGTTTTACAGGATGGCTTTGGTAATCCAAAATACGCACCTTGTCCTCTTTTGGTCAACATGGTCACAGCCGGCAAATTAGGTGTAAAATCAGGAGAGGGATTCTACACGCACACTCCCGGATCTAAGGAACTAATTCCAGCTCCTAATTTTAGAAAATAAGATCAAAATACTGTATTGAAAATCAATTCAGAAAGTCAGCAGATTTGAAGACAATCTATCTTACGGTTACCAATGATTTGACATACGATCAGCGGATGCAAAGAATTTGTAGCAGCTTGAGTAAGGCTGGCTATGAAGTTTATTTGATTGGTCGAAAGTTGTCAAGTTCGGCAGCTCTCAAAGATTTCCCTTTTCATCAAAAGAGGATAAAATGCCTATTTAACAAGGGAAAATTATTCTATCTGGAATACAACATAAGACTATTTATTTTTCTTCTGACAAGGACCAAATTGGATGCAATCTGTTCTGTTGACCTTGATACCCTTTTAGCTGGTACCTTAACATCCAAAATCAGGAACAAAAAATTGATTTATGATGCTCATGAATATTTCACAGAGGTACCAGAAATTGTTGGCAGGCCAGCAGTAAAAAAAATCTGGAGTTGGGTCGCCAATGTTTGCATACCAAAAGTTAACTTGGCATACACTGTTTGTCACAGTTTGGCCAAAGAATTCAAAGAAATCTACAATATAGATTTTGAAGTCATTCGAAATTTACCATTAGAAAAATCTTTTACTGAGATAATTCAAAAAAAGGAAGTTCAACCCTTTATCCTACTGTATCAAGGTATGTTGAATGATGGTCGAGGATTAGAGGAAATAATTCAGGCTATGCAATTTTTTGATAAAAATGAAGTTGTATTTTGGATTGTGGGAGAAGGTGATTTGTCTAATCAACTCAGACAATTATCCAAAGAATTGAAAGTCGAAGATAAAGTAGTTTTTCATGGATTCAAGGATCCCTCGGAATTGAAATCAATAACTCAGAGCGCTCATATTGGAATAAATCTGTTACAAAATAAAGGCCTCAACTACTATTATTCTCTGGCTAATAAGTTTTTTGATTATGTTCAAGCGGGCAAACCAAGCATTAACATGGATTTTCCTGAATATAAATATCATAACGAGCAATATGAGGTATCTATGCTTCTTGAAGATTTAGGAATTCAAAAAATTGAAAGGAGCATTAGGAGATTGATGGATGAAAAGGATTTGTATTTCAAACTACAGAATAATTGTATCATTGCCGCCAAAGAGTGGATTTGGGAAAAAGAGGAAGTTCGCTTGAAACATATTTATGATACTTTACTAAAAAAGGATGCCGTTGAATCAACGACATCCTCCAACCAAACTAACTAAACTAAAAAACCTATATATTTAAACGATTTCAATCGTTCTCAACTTTGGAGTTTCCTCACTTTTAACTTTCTTAGGAATAGAAAGCCTTAAAACACCAGCTTCGTATTTTGCCTCAATGCTTTCAGCTTCAACTTTATCCTGAGGCAATTCAAAACTTCTTTTAAAAGAGAAATATCCAAATTCTCTGCGGGTGTAATTTTCAGTATTTTCCGATTTTTCCTCTTTTTTTTCAGTGGAGATAGTCAAGTGTTCCTTTTCAATTGAAATCTTAAAATCTGATTTTTCCATACCAGGCGCAGCCAGTTCAATCTGATAATCCTTTTCAGTTTCTTTGATATTTAAAGCAGGGACCTGAAAATTGGATTCGTTACTAATTGGGAAAACTCTATTTCTTAACATACTGTCTGCAAAAAATTCATCGAAAAAAGTAGGCAATGCAGTTTTTTTAATAAGTGTTCTCATTGTGTTATGATTTAAAAATTAGAAAATTTATTTTGTATCAATTGATGCTTATCTCTATTCAAAGGATATTCCAAAAAAAGAAAAATTAAAAGACTACAAGAAGTCAATAACACTTAAAATCCAGTAATAATCGATCATACAGATATTTTTAAACAAAA
>JBILRD010000102.1:0-6812 GCA_044372845.1 Saprospira sp.
AAAGAAACTTCAAAATAAGTTGAATGCAGTAGTAGAAAGTTGTGTAAACTCAGTAGGCATCGATTTAAACACAGCCAGCGAATACCTATTAACTTATGTATCCGGACTTGGACCTAGTCTTGCTCATAATATCATTGAATACCGCAAGCAAAATGGTGCTTTTAAGAGTAGAAAAGAGCTCAGCAAGGTTCCGAGATTAGGAGATAAGGCCTTTGAACAGGCAGCAGGATTTCTTAGAATAAGACAGGGTAAAAACCCTTTGGATAATACTGCCGTGCATCCTGAGGCTTATTCCATCGTAGAAAAGATGGCAACAGATTTAAATTGCAAAATTGAAGATCTTATAAAATCCAAAGAACTTAGAACTCAGATCAATTTGTCAAAATATGTTACAGGAAATATTGGTTTACCAACACTGAATGACATTGTTAAGGAGTTGGAAAAACCAGGAAGAGATCCCAGATCTATCAGACAAGCTTTCCAGTTTGCCAATATTAGCAGTATTGATGAACTCAAAGAAGGTATGGTGCTCCCTTGCGTAGTGACAAACATTACTGCTTTTGGTGCTTTTGTTGACCTAGGAATCAAACAGAATGGTTTGATTCATAAATCAAAAATGAGTCATAAGTTCATTCAGGATGCCACTGAGGTTCTGAAATTAGGACAGGAACTGGAAGCTACTGTTATTGGAATTGACCTGGAGAGAAACAGAATTCAAATGTCTTTGATAGATTAGTTACTGTCCGTCTGTTACCATAATATCAACTCTTCTTGTTTTTGATGTTTTGGAGTTCGAACTGTATTCACCCATGGGTACAATTTTGACAGTTTCAGCATCAAATCCCAATTTAATCAACTCATCTCTGATGATAGCACCTCTTTTAACCGCTAAATCCATATTGGATTTGGCATCTCCATTCATAGATCCGTTGCCATAAATATAAATGGTTTTGGATTTATCTACTTGTTTTGCAAATGCGCCAATCTTAGCTTTTGTATCTTTAGTCAACCTGGACAAACTCTCTTCAAATACAAATTCTCCCAAATGTTTTGCAGCGATAGCATTTTCTTCCAACATGGATTTTAGATTTTCGATATGCTCTCTCTGGGCTATAACCGCTCCTTCCAATTGAAATTTTTCTTTTTCAAGATTTACAATCCTATCAATTAACTCTTGTTCTATATTCAATGAACCATCGGAATTTTCAGTAATATTTTCATTTGTTACTGTTGATTCAGAAACAATACTATCTTCTTTAACTGGAGTAATGCTAAGATCAGGGATTTTCTCAACAGAGTTTACTTTTGAATCGTTTCCTTGTTGTAATCTATAGGCTATCATGAACTCATGTTGTAAGCCAAGACTATTATTTATATTTTTTCCAACACCAAAATCAACGGTATAGGCCATTCTTAGTTTATTATTGATCTCTACACCGGCAGTCACACTAACCGCTGAAGTGATAGTTTCAGTGTTATTGGATCTGTAAGAAATTCCTAACCATCCTATATTATAAACCCCTCCAATGACAGAAAGCTCTAACTGAGATGGCAAACTTTTAACAAATCTTGTCAACAAAACTGGTTCAATATAATATTTTATACCCTTATCCTTAACCTCTGCGTTGAAACGGTAGCTTGTCGAAAAAAGAAAATGTCTGGAATTTATGAATCTTACTTTGTTAGTATCATTTGCACTTATCAATCTCATTTTATTATTCAAGCCTTGAAGCATAGATAGTCCAATATGTAAATCTTTGTAGTGATAATCTGCCCCCATACTAAAATCAAAAACAGTACCATTACTGGCTTTTGCAAGAACTTGAATATCATTTGAATTGATAACATCAGCAGCAGGGAAGTTGATTCTCTGGTTTAAAAAACCCATGGATAAACCAACGCTCAATTGATTTTTATAGCTTTTTTCTTCAGCAAACTGAATATGATAGGCATAAGAACCAACGGCACCAATCTTCGAAATGATATGCATTTGATCCGTGTATATCATGGCGCCCATGCCCATATTTTTAGTTTTGCCAAATACCGGTGTTTCTAAACTCAAGATTCCGGTTATGGGAGACTGAGGCATATTTACCCATTGTTTTTTAAAATTGGCATAGATGGATCCATGTGAATTTTGTCCGGCTCTAGCAGGATTATAAAGGTAAGGATTGTAAACATAATGGTTAAGAACCGGCAATTGTTGTGCCTTTAATCCTGAAATAGAATTCAAGATTGACAAAAGAATAACAAAAATGTATGTTGTAATTTTCATTTTTTTTAAAATTCTTTAACGTTTAATGGTTACGGGGCCTTTGTATTCAGTTCCGCTGGATAATCTTATCAAGTAATAATAAGTACCATCTGGTAAAAGAGCTCCAGTTTTAAAGTGCGTTCCATCCCAATTATTGGTATAATTTTCAGTGTAAAAGACTCTTAATCCTCCTCTTGAATAAATCTCTACAGTATGCTCTTCATCTATAACCTGTAAGAAATTTACTTCCCAAAAATCATTCACACCATCATTATTCGGTGTATATAAATCAGGGATAATTGGATCATCGGAAGCTATGACTGTTACCGTTACACCTAATGTATCTTTACAGCCATTAAAATCAGTAATCTGAACCTCATAGTCAAATCTTCCGGTATCTGATGGATTACAAATAGGATTATAAATTCTGTAATCATTTAAGAAAGAATCCGGTAACCATTCATAATCAATACCACCAGCAGCAATTAACTGCACCTGATATCCCAGCTCAATAGTTGTATCTCTAAAAACAACTGCACTATCCAAAGTATTGACAATTACATTAGTTTCTGCTATGGTAGAACATCCATAAGCAGTAACTGTAACTGCATACAACCCTTCCATCTCAGGTGTTAAAGAACTTAGAGTTACCAGTCTATCAGTTGAACTAAAACCATTGGGACCAGACCATTCGTAATTGGCACCATATACGGTTTGAACCAAAAGATTAACACTATCTCCATTACATGCCGGACCAGTATTCAAGGCTAGTCCTGTAGCAGGTAAATTATTTACCACCACCAAAGTTGATAACATTTCTGATTCACAAGCAGTCAGAGAATCAACCAAAACTAAATTGTAAAATCCATGATGTTGATTTTCATAAACCGAGTCAAGGGCTGGATTCTGAAGATTTGAAACAAAACCATTAGGACCTGACCAATTATAAATAACAGCAGAAACCGTATCTGTTGTTAACAAAAGAGAATCTCCCTGACATAAAGGACCATTATCACTGATAGATGATAAAATCGGTCTGCGGTTGACCACTACTTCAGTAACCGTATCTACAGATGTACAGCCATCTACAATAATATTGATAGTATAAGAACCTGAATCAACCATAGCAGATTCTATTATCTGAATATTTTGCTGATTCCCTACGAGACCATTGGGCCCTGTCCATGTATAAATTGCAAAAGGTACAAAATTCGATTGCAAGAATATATCCTCCCCTTCACAAACTGGACTGTCGTTGAATATAGATGGAGTAGCAGGAATAGGCTTAACCCTAACATTGATCGGTGTTCTAACCGATGTGCAATTGACATTTTGTTCTGCTGTATAAAAAGTATAGTTTCCAGTTGGCAAAGCTCCCAAATTAAAACTACCACTATTATTTACAACTGACATGGTGTCTATATCTATCTCAGCCAACAGAGTATCGTAAAATATCAAAAATCCATTTCCAGAACCACTGGCTGATATTATCACAGTATCACCAAAACAAACAGAAACATCTAGAGCTGATGGTGGTGTTAATACAGGAAGTGCAACAACAGTTATACCGAGTAATGGACTACTGCAACCATTGGCATCGATAGCATTAACATAATAGTTCGAGCTTTGATATACAATACCAATATCGAGAGTATCTCCGGTAGCTGTTAAATTCAAACCAGCAGGATCTATAAACCACTGAACAGTTCCAGTCGCTGAATTTGCAATAAGTTGAGCAGATCCCCCTGCGCATACTGTATCATTAACCGCAGTAGGTATTTGTGGGCTAGGTTTTGCAAAAACAGTTAAAGTTGAAGGGAAGCTTTCACAGCCATTTGAATTGGAACTTACGTAATAAACGGTCGTATCATTTAAAACAGGCGTATTGAAAATTGACCCAACACTAAGAAGAATTGTCATAGATGAATCAGCATACCATCTTACTGTATTTCCCAATGCGGTTAAAGTTAAACTTGTTCCAGCGCAAATCGCTGTATCTCTAACAATTGGAGAAGCCGAAGCAGAGTCCACTAATACATTTATCAATGAAAATGCTGACTGACAAATCCCATTATTTTGAGCTGAGTAAAATACGTAACTACCAGAATTTAATCCAATAGTGTCAAAATAATGAGTTAAGACACCACCCATCAAAGTAGAATCAATTATCTGAAAATTAGAGTTGTAAAAATACATTGTTCCAATTCCAGTTCCTGTAGAAGTCAGTCTAATATTTTCGTTTTCGCAAACTCTTACTGAATTGATCCCGGGTGCATCAGGCTTTTGTCTGACAACACCTGTAACGGCTCTTGGATTGCTCTGACAACCAAATGCATTGGTTTCAACAACATAGTAAATTGTATTTTGAGCTAATTGGAATGTCTGTAAAGTGTTTCCGGTTGACAAAACTGTTGTAAAAGATGCATCAAACCAACTCAAGGAGCCACCTGAACTGATAGCTGAAAGTGTAGCTGCTAATCCAGAACAAACTGTATCGTTAGTAACAGATGTTATGACTGGTTCGTTAACCGTAAAAATTTTCACTGTATCGGCTACACTTCTGCAACCATTTGCATTAGTTTGAGTCACAAAATAGGATGTGGAATCAGCTGTTAATATTGGCGTTGTATATACATTTCCGGTTAAAAGTAAATTTGAAAGAGCCGCATCAGCATACCAACTTAAAATTCCGCTTCCCGTACCGTTTAAAATTGTACTTGTACTGTCACAGATTGTTTTGTTAACGACAACAGGGGCTACAGGTCTTGAATTAACTATCAAACTTATACTTGCAGTATCTGAAGAACAATTACCATCATTTTCCAAGACATAAAAACTGTAAATACCAGTAGTTAAAGAAGCTAGGTTATATCTTACATAACCATTAGTGCTCATATTTACAGAAGAAAGCAAAGTATTGGAGCTATTATAAAAATTTAATGTTCCTGAACCAGATCCTGAGCTTTCCAAAAACATAGCTTCTCCTTCGCAAAAATTTAAAGGTGAGATTACATTTGGAGCTGGTGGATTTGATCTAATAAAAATCTGAAAAGGAACAGGATTACTCACACAACCAAAAGCATCTGTTTCATTGATAAAATAATTAGTCGTTTGAAACAATTGATTGGTGTTGTAGGTGTTTCCTGTATTTATTAGGTTACCTATTGTTCCGGAATACCATTTGATAGTTCCTCCAGAACCAGAAGCTGTTAAAATTGCAGTTTGCCCTTCGCAGATAGTATCGTTAGCTACTATTGGATTTGATGGTGTAGATCTTACTGTTACGGTAACTGTATCTGCAAGACTTCTACATCCAAAGGCATCAATTTCTGAAACATAATAAGAGGTACTTGCATTAAGGTTGGGTGTTTGAAATGCAGAACCTGCATAGCTCAAGCTAGTAAGTGCAGGATCAGAATACCAGTAGTACAGTGCAGAACCATTAACTGAGAGCAAGGTACTATTTCCTTGACATATAGTAGTATCATTGACAGTTGGACTACTTGCTAGAGCAATAACCTCTACGCGTATAGCAACAGGATCAGACTCGCAGTTTATGTCTCTTTCTGTAACAAAATAGGTATAGACTCCAGCACTTAAAAACCCGGCATTAAAGAATCTTGTCCTAAACCCATTCATTTGTACAGCTAATAATTGATTAAAATTATCATCATAAAACACTAATTCTCCTGCCCCACTTCCAGTAGCTGTTAAAACTACATTTTCGCCCTGGCAAACAATAACAGGACTCAATACAGTTGGAGTAGATGGTTCAGGAAAAACAATAGCTGTAGCAGGAATGTAATTGCTACGACAACCAAAAGCATTTATTTCAACTACATAATAAGATGTTGTTTGAGACAAAGCCGGTGTTTGGTAGGTATTAGCAGAGTCCAAAACATCAATCAATGACATATCATACCAAACCATAGTTCCACCACTTCCAAAGGAGGTTAGAATAGCAGAATCACCAAAACAAATAAAATCTCCGTTAGCATCAGGATCAACAGGAGTTGGATGAACAATTACTTGAGCAATTGCAGGATTACTTTCACAACCGTTTATCGTTTGGGTAACGTAATAATTCAATCCGGGAGCTGTAAGACCTGCTGTAACAAAAGGATTACTCAAAGAAGCAATATTATTGAGCAGCGGATCGTAATACCAACTTATCTGCCCAGTTCCATTTGCTGTTAAAGTTGTACTTTGTCCACTACAAATCGTATCTCCAATAACAGTTGGTGCACTTGGATTGGCAATAACTGTTACAAATAATAAACTGATACAACCATCTGGTGAAGTATATCTGATTAAATGAGATCCTGCACCAGCCAATGATGGATTAAAAATACTGTCTACCATACCAGCACCACTGAATGTACCTCCTGACGGATAGGAATAAATTGTATCTGGTACATCATTAAAACAATACCTAGTCTCTAAACCAGTTATGGTACATGGTGTTTGCGCCTTCGAAACATTTGTGAGAAATACTGCAAAAAAAATAATATTTAATGCGGTATTGAACAAGTTTAGATTAGAATATAATAATCCTCTA
>JBILRD010000061.1:0-8573 GCA_044372845.1 Saprospira sp.
TTGTGACAGATAGTTGCAAGGACCTGAAAATCCAATTTTCTCAAAATCATAATAATGTGTAAACAGCGGATTGCCATTTTCATCGATATTGTGAGCATTGCTATGCACTAAGGC
Organism: Saprospira sp.; assembly: GCA_044372845.1. Classification (GTDB taxonomy): domain Bacteria; phylum Bacteroidota; class Bacteroidia; order Chitinophagales; family Saprospiraceae; genus Saprospira. Next base: position 115 of record JBILRD010000061.1, read on the forward strand.
TATACCAGGATGATTATTAAAAACTTCAACGTTTTTTTCGATTTTATCCAGCGCAAGTACATCATCACAGGCAATGAGTTGCACTAATTCCCCTTCAACCTGAGTCAAAGCTTTGTTCAATGTTTTACAAAGTCCAAGGTTTGGATTGTTTTTAATAAAAACACATGGAATATTGTTTTCTTTAATCCAATTGTTGATTACTTCAACAGAATTATCTGTCGAACAATCATCAATGATGATGAATTGAATACTTTTATAGGTTTGGTTTACAATGCTTTCTAAAGTTTCAACAGCAAATTTGGAATGATTGTAACAAACAGCCACTATAGATATTTTGATATCATCCTTCATATTTGTTCATCATTGCTATGATCTTTTCAACTTCAGCGTTTTCCAAAACCGGACTGATTGGAATACTTAATACCTCGTTATGAATTTTTTCAGTTATTGGAAAAGATGCTGAATTTAATTCTTTGTATGCAGTCTGTTTATGCGGAGGAATAGGGTAGTGGATCAGCGTTTGAATTCCATTTTCCGTCAGATAATTTTGAAATTTTGTTCTGTTCTCAACTCTGACGACAAAAAGATGCCATACGTGTTCATTTTCGTCTGAAGGATATTCCGGTAAAATGATAGACGTATTATTGATTTCAGAACAGAATTTTTTTGCGATCGCTTTTCTGCTATTATTTTCCTGATCAAGGTATTTTAATTTGATATCAAGAACTGCAGCCTGGATCTCATCTAATCTACTGTTCAACCCTTTGTATTTGTTGACATATTTGACTTCGGAACCATAATTTGCAATGGCTCGAATCGTCTTGGCCAGTTCATCATCTTTACAGGAAATTGCACCGCCATCGCCCATGGCACCCAGGTTTTTACCAGGATAAAAACTAAATCCGGCGGCGTCTCCCAGCGCACCAGTTTTTTGGTTTTTATAGCTTGCCCCGATGGCCTGAGCATTGTCTTCTATTGTTTTTAAATTGTATTTTTTTGCTAAATTTTCGAGATCTGTACTCCAGCAAACCTGACCATAAAGGTGCACCACCATAATAGCTTTGGTTCTGGGACTGATTTTTTCTTCAATTTTAGAAATGTCAAGATTGTAGTTTTTGATGTCAGGTTCTACCAATACCGGAACTAATTTATTGTCTGAAATCGCTAAAACAGAGGCGATATAGGTGTTTGCTGGAACGATGACTTCGTCTCCTTCCTGCATAATTCCTAATTCAATATATGCTTTCAGAATAATTCTCAAAGCATCCAATCCATTTGCGACACCAATTACATGATTGGCGTTCAAAAAATTTGAAAGATTCGTTTCAAAATTTTTGATTTCATTACCCAATAAATACCAGCCGCTTCTGTAGACATTCAAGAGTGCTGTCTCAATTTCTGACTGATGTAAAAGATTGATTTTTTGAAGATCCAAAAACTTTATCATAATTTTTTATTCATTGTTAATGTCTTATCGGACTCACTAGTTATTGAATAACCTGATCTAGTGTAAAGAAAAATTGCTCTATCGTTAGTTTTTATGACGTTTAAATAAATTGTCTTAATACCTAATTCCCTAGCCATTTTTTCCATTTGTTTAAGTATTATTTTTCCAATTCCTTTACCCCAATACATTTTTTCGCCTATGTAACCCCAATATTCACAATCATTTTTGTTAATATTTTTTAAACCGCAAACACCTATTGGAATATCGTTATAAGTTATCCCAAATATGAGGTAATCATTTTTATTTTTTAAATCATCAAACCATCTTTTTTGATCTTCTTTTGTAAAAGTTGGGGTATTAGTTAGTTCTTTAATTTCAGGATTATTTAGCCAAGACCATGATAAGTTTAGAAAAATATCTGTGTATTCAACAAAATCGATTTCCATTATAGGGTATATTTATAAGTTTCATAATTTATACCTCTACCTCCAAAACCTTCTTTTTGAAAAATAAGCCCTTCGTTTAGATAAAAACCATTTTTTTCAGTCGATTGTCCAAAATCAAAAAAATTAAAATCTTTATATTTAATAATCAAATAGTCAAAAAGCATATCTAATGCACCATTTAGTTTACCAGTTTCGTTTGCTGAAATATATTGAACATGAACTATTCTATTCATTATAAATAAAATGCACCCACCAATAATATTATTTTCAATTGATGCCGTATAAAGTTTTATTCTGCTATTAAATAATTTTTTAAGTTTAATAATTTCATTTAGGCTGTGTACGGGTTTTGTGGAATGATTACTCATCAAATTATCTTCAAGAATTCTCCAGAAGGCTTCAAAATTCATAGTTTCATCAATTTTTACACCATTTTTTAAAGCCTTTTTAATTCCACGTCTCCTTAATTCAGAATATGTAGGGCTATTATTGAGTTTTATAGTGCTGGATAAATTACATGCTATTTTGGTTGCATTTAATTTGAACAATACATAAATATCCTCTTCAGAAGGAGCAAGATGATAAATACTAGGAGTTGGTTTATAAATAACTTCTTTAACACCTTTATTTTTTAAAAAAGTATTTATTTGGAGAAATGAATCCTCGATATCTTTAGTTGTCATTTTTAGAGATGAAACAATGCCCCCATAGGTTAACCCTTTATGTGAATAAAAAATATTGTCAATAATATTTCCTGGCAATATAGCTTCCAGTTTATCTTTTTTGAAAATCAAAAAAGAATGATCGATAAATCTATCAGAGTGATAATCCATGAAATCACGATAAAAAAGAAAAGTGTCAACTTTTGAGTTTGGAATGAAATCGTCCCAAATATCCTTATCTTTTTTTTCGTATAATTTTATTTCTATCATCTTTAGGATAATTTTCGTTTTAAAAATGAAGTAAAAAATATTTGTTATTGATTATAATAAAAATTTGTTTAAATTTTTAAATTCCTGATAATCTCTGATGTAATCCTCTTCACTGTATTCATTACTGGCAATACACATTTGAACTGAATTATGAGAATATTTCATCGTCCTCCATGACATTTTTGGTATGTAAACCCCCATGTCAGGATTGTCCAAAACAAATTCATTTTTCTCGCCATTCAAATACTCAACTTCCAGAATTATTTTTCCTGAAACGGCAACCAATATCTGTTCCAAATCAATATGTGCGTGTCCACCTCTTTCTACATCTTCAGGTGTAAAATAGGTCCAGTAAATTCTCTTTGGAACAAAGGGAAGGTTATCTTTTTCTGCGATAGAAATATATCCAAGATGACTTTTTCCAATTTTTGGAAATTTTATAGCGTAAGCTTTTTTCATTTTTTGGAATTATAATGGTTTACTATTTCCTGAAATTGTAACCACTGGTTAGTTTTGGAATATTTTTCTCTTAATTCAGAAATATAGGGTTCCATTTCTCTCCTAATCTCTGAATAATTTTTTACAAGTGATGGAAGTTTGGAAAATAAATCTTCAGCATTTTTATAAGAAATATAATTTTTACCATCAATAAAACCCTCAGGGTAGTTTCCTTCTTCAGAAACTAAAATACTGCCACATGAAATCGATTCGAAAAGTCTCATGTTGCTTTTGAAATCCGAATTAAAATCGCCATAAGTGTTGATTGTATATTTAGATTTGGCTATTTCTTTATAAAGGTCAATGCCATAAAGCGGATTCTTTGCAAATTTTTTAATATTCTTCGTTGGAAAAATATTGACAAGAGTCAGTTTTCTAAAACCCGGAAAATTTATCAGACTTTTGTTTTGCTTGTGAATTTGAAGATGAACAGCAATTTTAAAATCGGTCGAATAAGCTAATAATTTTTCAAAAAAGTCATTTCTACCTTTAAAATAATTGGAAGCAGTTTGTCCATAAGACATGAAATCTGTAGTTTTCTCAACGGAATCTATTGCATCTTGAAAATTGAACATTGATGGTTGAAATTCAAAAGCAGCTATATTTGTCTTCCTCCATTGCTCAACAAATGGCTGATGCAAAGAAAGCGTTATTTCATAATTTTGAAAAAATGCAGGCTTTTCTCCAATGATACTATACCAGCAAACGGTCGTAATCTTTGGATCTAGCTTGAAATTATCAACAAAATTATTGTCATAGGAGGGTGAAAGATTGTAAAAAACATCCGGTTTGAACCAATCAATTTGCGCTTTTTTGATGACTGAAAGGTCAGTGGATTCAATTCCATGTTCTTTAGCCCATTGAAATTGTAAGCGCTCATAATTCCACAAAGTATAAAATACTTCGTCAGATTTACCATTCAAGGCTGGTTCAAGAATATAGGCAGCAGCGTAGCCATCTTCGATCAATAATTGCTGTAATTTTGAAAATGAAATAACAGAACTATCGTCTATCCCATGTTTTTTTTCAAAAATTGGAATATGAGGAGCATATTTATGGATAGTCTGATAAACTTTCATTGATGTCTCTATACTTTTTTCAAAGATTGAATGTGTTCAAACATCTCAAAAATTCCTTTGATATGTTTATCCATGGTATAATTATTTGAAATATATTCTTTGGCTTTTTTACCGGTTGAATATAACAATTCTTTATCAGATAGTAGTTTAATCAGATAATCAGCCATAGCATCAATATCTTTTTCAGGGACTAAAAATCCAGTTTCCTCATGGAGGACCACTTCCGGAATTCCGCTGTGAAAAGTAGAGACTACGGGTAATCCAGCCAATCCGGCTTCTAATATAGAGACTGGAATTCCTTCCATGTCCCCATAGCTTGTCGTTACAGAATGTTGTACATAAATGGCAGAACTGCTGTACAAATCATGTTGATCCTGAGGACTTATTCTTCCTTTGAAAATTACATTTTTCTCAAGTCCCAGATAGTTAACCAAATCTTTAGTAACATCCAATAATGGACCATCACCAGCCATAATCAAAGTGGCATCAGGATGTACTTCCAATACTTTTTTAAAAGATAAAATGCATAGATGCGGTGCTTTCTTATCTACAAATCTGATGACAGATATGATGTTTTTCGAGTTGTAATCCGGAGTAACTGAAAGGAATTCTTTTTCGGGAGGACAGGTATTGATAGTAATGATGTCTTCCTTGCAACCCAAAAAAATTAACTTGTTTTTAATTGATAATGACTGCGTTAAAATAGAACTGCTGTAATTAAAAAGTTTTTTGTATCTGCTTTTATAATTTTCCAAAACGTTTTTGTCGAAAGCGTCATAGCCATAAAACCCAGCTATTATTTTGATATTATATCGCTTGCACAGATGCACAATATTGGCTGCATAGGTACCAAACTCTACAAAAATCAGATCAGGTTTGTTTTCTTTTAGAAATACTAGAAAATAATATTCTAACAGATTATACTCAGAGAAAAATAATTTACGCATTATCTTATTGACAATTCCTTTTTTTTCCAAAGCCTGACCATTTACATGAGTTGGAACCGGACCTCCCGACAAAAGCCATTTTGGATTCAGGTACTTTGCATGTGCTTTGGTAAATGTTTCCTGAAAATTATTTCCGGAATAAATTGCAATATTCATTTATGAATTATTCTTATAATACTTTAGCAATAAATCATTTAAATAATCAACTGATAAATTTACAGACAATCTTTGAAACACTTTCACCAGTTCACTGTCTATCTCTGGTAAATATTTTCTGCCTCTTTCTTCCATTTCAAGAACCGTTTCTTTATTCAAAAAGTTGGCAACAATTTTATAAATATCATATGCAGAATAAGAAACAGGATGAAATAAGTTAATTATCTTATTGTCAAATTGATCCAAAAGTTCTGCTGCAATTAGTACAAAATCATCTACGCCCAGAAAACTTCTTTCAGTATTTTTCCAAAGTACAATTTTATCCTTTCTGTTGATTGAATTGATTAAATAATTTATCAGTGTATTTGGATTGCCTCCCTTTCCAACAATATTTGGAGAACGTAAAATCAGGTAGTTTTTTTGAGCTGAAATGATATTTTCTATTTCTAATTTGTGCTTGATATATGGTTTTTTTGAACTGTCCGGATCCATAACACTGATGGTACTGAAATAGATAATTTTTTTCTCCGGATGATCATTTATGACGGTTTCCAATAATTTTATTTCTCTGTCAAATTCAGATGGATTTGTCTCAGATGAATTGGACACGCCAGATGCAAAAACTAGAATATTATCAGGAATATTCAGTTGATTGAAAGCTCTTGCAATTATGCCATTTCCTATCACCATTTCTTTATAAATTCTGTAATAACTACCTGAAAATATTCTTTATCCTATGAACCAAGTTATGAATTAAATTATTTTTTTCTTTTCCTTTTAAAGCATTTTTATGGAAAGAAATAATTTCCTCGGCTTTTTTTGAATATTTGAACTGGTGAAATTGATTAAAGTATTCAATCAATTTGATTCTGTCTTTATGATAATTTTCATTCATAAAGGCTGTATTCGTGATACCTGAGTTGTGTTTCCTGTATATACTTGGTTCGCAATTTATATATTTCAAAGGACCGTAAGCAGAAACGATAGTAAAAATTGCCATATCGCCGCTTTTTATCTGGCTAAACCAGTCTGGGTAGGTCAATGCCTCTTTCCTGTATAAAAATGAGGAAGTATGAAATGGCGATAACCTTGTTATAGTATCCTCAGCCGTAAGTAAATCCGGCATGTGATCCTTGAACAGATGAGATACCTTATCTACATTTTCATAAATCACTTTAGTATTGTGAAAACTAGCACTGAAATCCGGATTATTTTCTAAAAAATCGACTTGTTTTTGTAGTTTTTCAGGATCAGCCCAGAAGTCATCTCCTTCACAAAGTGCAACGTATTTACCTCTGGCATTGGCATGTGTAATTGAAAACACTGAGACCCCAGTGGATTTAATATTTGTTTCTCTTAATAATGGGACAATTCTACTATCTGTTTCAGCATATTTTCTGATAATATTTGGCGTATTATCGGTTGAGGCATCATCCAAAATGATTATTTCAATGGGGAAACTGGTTTTTTGCATGAGAAAACTTTTGATGCTTTCCTCAATGAAATTTTCCTGATTATAGGTAACACAACAAACTGAAACTAAAGGATCTGTCATATGTTTTTTGTCATTTCTATAAAATCTATACCCGTTTTTGATAATTCAAAGCCAAATTTTTTATAAAGTTCAATAGCAGTTATGTTATTTGGTCTAACCTGAAGCATAATTTTATCAAATCCTGATTTCATCGCTTCTTCAATGACATTTTTTAGCAGTTTACTAGCAAGTCCTAATCCTTGAAATTTTGCTTCAACACTTACATTACTTATAAAGGCTACTTTAGAATCTATGTTATTCATATACACTGCTATCAAAGATATTAAGTGATCCTGATCCCAGATTTCAAAGGTGCTAGCTAATGTTTTTATTTTTCTACTATAATCTTTTAAATCAACATAAGTATTTAAGGGGGGATTAAATACATGTGAACAGCGTTCTAAATGCTCATAAATTTCAAGTTCTGTTGCCTTGTTAATTGTTAAATCAGACAAGCTCATAATTATCAAGCATTTTGTTCACTTCTTCTGTTGAGTTAAACATCAAAACATCAATTATTGATAAGTTTGGTTCAAAAGGTAAATTTTTCTGACGGTATTCTGTACAAGTATATTTTTGAAAAAATAATTCAATATTACTGTTTTTATATTTCTCTCTGTCGAAAAATGAAGTACCACCAATGGGATTGATATATGTTTTTGCACCAGATATTGATTTACAAATATTCAATGCCCATTCATCTGCTTCTTTAGGTTCTTCGATAGATAGATTCAAATTTTTGAAATTTACTATTTTAAAATCAAAACCTATATAATTACAAATTGCATTAAGAGATATTTCATTAAATCGACTGACCGAATCTGTTTTTTTGCTAAAAATCTCTTCTAAGAGGCCAATTGTTTCTTTAAAATAGGGTGCTTTTTTTTTATAATGATCCAATTGAGCTATTATTTTTTTATCCCATGGCTCTTCATTTTTAATTAAAATATCAGCAATCCTGGTATCTCTGGAATGTTTTTGAAGCGGGCAGGAGATATATTGCCAGCCTGTTTCAGGTTTTAGAATTCGGTTCCGCTCAATCCAACCATGCCTGATAAATTGTACATCATCCAATAAGATAAACAAATCTGTATGTTTAATCAGACTGATATACCCTGGATAAGGTAAAAAATAGGGTTGCATGATGCCTAATCTCATCTCTAGAACAAGTCAGATAAACTGTCAAATAAGTTGTGAGCGCGATTTTTCACTTCAGGTATTTTAACAATCAGATTTTTTCTAAGCTCTTCTTTGTTATTCCAGCATTTCAAGGTTTTTTCTTTCATGTCTTCGATAGAAGCTGGATTTGAAACGAAAGTTTCCATGCCTACACTTCTTGCAAATCCAATATTTCTGTGAGAAATACCGCCAAATCCTCTATTGATAATCACAGTTGGAACACATTGAGAAACGGCTGCAA
>JBILRD010000081.1:0-7678 GCA_044372845.1 Saprospira sp.
TCTGCGAACCCTTGGAAAGAAATGAAATGCCAAGAGATAACGATGTTTATGTTGTAGTTACTGACAACGTAGTAGCTAAGAGACTTAGAAGAATCAAAGAAAGGAGCTCCGGAGAGTTAATTGGATTTGAATTGATATCAGATAATACAGTGTATCATCCTTACACTGTTGAAAAAGAAGAAATACGTCAAATTCTAAAAGTAAAAACAAGATTGACTTCTTACGGACTTGCTTAAATTTATATTAGAGTCGATATATTCTATCGGCTCTTATTTTTTTAAATTATGCATAATAGCAAAAGGATGATTCTTCAATTGGTCATTTAGAGATAACCATTCTATTTGATTTGAAGAGTAAGTTGCTTTCAAACTACCTTCCTTAATCGCTTTATTTAAAGGTTCAATAGCCTCCTCTCCTATCAAAATGATGGTTGGCACTTTTGAATTCAAGGCACTTATGGCCTCATCAGGTCGCCATTCATACATTTTTTTAAAGGATCTTTCAACATAAAACGGAAAACTCATCTTTAATTGTTTTGGACTGAATCCAACCAATGCTGCTTGAATTTCTTTTGTATGGTATTTTTTTTCCTCAGATAATTCAATCATCTTTTCTACAATTCTTTTATTGGATTTGGAGGTGGAGTTTTCCAAAGCAGTTCCCACAAAATGCCAAATCAATAAAAGTGTTAAAGAACCATACAAAAAAGAAAAGAATATTTTTAAATCCAATTTTACAAAAAGTAAAGCTACTGAAAGTACAATCAAAGGTACTGATACAATCATAGCAATAAATAATTGATCTGGAACAAAAAATATTGAAAACACTAATAACGATGCAGGTAAAACCAACCAAAAAAGAGAAGTTAATATCCAGCTCCAACTAGCTTCATTTTTTTCTAAAGAACCTAAAATAACCTGAGCAGAAAGCAGCGCAAATGCAGGATGTGCTCCCATAGCATAAGAAGGTAATTTACTGGGCATTATTTCAAAAAAGATCCAGGCAAATAATAACCAAAATACAAAAAAGATAAAATTATCTCTCATGATATTAGGCTTGTAAAATGATCTTATGAAAAAACCAATCCAAGGTAAAAATGAAATTATTGCCACTACTAAATGATAACCTGGAGGACCACTTTGCCCAAAAACAGTTCCACCAATTCTCTGAACAATATACCAATCATACAGAAATTTCAATAACTTACCCCCGTCAGAAAGATAAGAGCAATATGCCCATATCAGAAAGGGAATTAAACTTAAAATTCCAAAAAACCATGGGTGAGTTTTAATCAGATTCAATCTCTTTGGGTGAAATGCAAACAATCCCAACCAAACACCTCCAGAAACAATAATAATTGGTGGTCCTTTTACAAGTATTCCAATAGATACTGACAACCAAAGTAAAAGATTCCATTTCCAATCTGGCTTATTGATAAAATTCAATAATGACAAAACTGCAGTCGTTTCAAATAGCATCAGCCAGGCATCCGTCAATGACATTTTACCCATTGAAACACAAAGTAAGGAGCTGGAAAAAATAATAGTTGCCCACTTGGATTTTGCTTCCCCAAAAATGGGTTTGGAAAACAAAAACAAACTCAGTGCTGTCAGCAAAACAGCCAGGGCAGAAGGAAACCTTACTGCAAATTCATTGACCCCAAAAATTAAATAGGAAATGGCAATAGTCCAAAAATGGAAAGGTGTTTTTCTGTGTACATCAGACCAAATATACTGAGGATTTACCCAGTCACCGGTTTCAATCATTCTAAGAGCAAAACCAGCATAAGCTGATTCATCATCATCCCACAGGCTAATCGAGTACCCTGCAAGAAACAAGTTCACAAAAAGAAAAACAAAACTGATGGTTAGGACAGCATTGCTTGGTGCCTTGTTTTCTTTGAGAATGCTCATCAAATAATATTATTGATTTTACCCTTCAAAATGCAATGAAATTGTCAGCCCGTTGGCAAACAATTTATCAATTACTCTAGAATAGATGAGACCAGGATTTCTGACATGTATATTTGTCAACCCATGTGAAAATTTGATCTCTGGCGAAAGGATAAAATAAGGAAAGAAAATTTGAAATCCAACACCATATTCCATCAAAACATCATTACTGGCTATTCGAATCAAATCCTCTGCCTGCCTTGATCTGGAATTACTAGATAAATCCAAGCTATATTTTGCTCCAAGGATAACAAAAGCTCTGATATCATGATATGGTTTTGACTTGTATCTGAATTGTACCGGAAAATCAATAAAAACAGACTCTACCTTCCTTTTGACAACTTCAGAACTCCCCATTGTGTATTCAAATCTCCTTTCGGCAAAAGAAAGTGTTGGAAGATTAAATCTTAGATCAAAGTTTTCTCCAAACTTGATATTCGTAACTATTCCTAAATTAAAACCTGGACCATTTACTGATTCCAAGATCCTGACTGAATCATTGAGTATAAAGCTGCGATCTTTTACCACTCGATAACTTGAATTGTTATAACCAAGAGTAATTCCGAAATAGTAAGTTTTTTTATTAAACGCTTCATAATTGAAATTAGCACTATTTCTTTGAGCTGAAATTTCAATACTTTCAGTTAAATAAAAAAGGGTAAAAAGGGATAAGATGATTATTCTTTGATACCTGAATAAATTGAACATATGCCCAGAGTTAGGGGTGTACATTTTATTTGTTTTAAGCCGATGTTAGATAATAAAGCTTCAAATTCTTTACCTTCTGGAAATGCTTGAACCGATTCATACAAGTAAGAATACGCTTTTTTATCCTTTGAAGTCAAGCTTCCAATTCCTGGTAAAATTCTTTTAAAATAGAAATTATAAAGTTGTTTAAAAGGAAAAATTTTAGGCTTTGAAAACTCTAAAATAACACATTTCCCATTATGCTTCAATACTCTTTGCATTTCTTTTAATCCGTTTTCAACATTTGCGAAGTTTCTCACTCCAAATGCAACGACAACTGCATCAAAACTATTGTCTTCAAAGGGTAATTTTTCTGAATCTCCTTCTTCCAAAACGATGATTTCACTAAGTCCTTTTTTTGCAATTTTCACTCGACCGATTTCAAGCATTTTAACAGAAATATCAATTCCAATTATTGTTTCAGGATGATGTTGTTTATATGCTTCTAAAGCTAAATCTGCAGTGCCCGTTGCTACATCAAGTATTTTCTTGGGTTCATCTTTTGTTAACTCAGCAATAGCTTTTTTTCTCCATTTTTTATCTATCCCTAAGGAAAGGAAATGATTTAAGAAGTCGTAACTTTTTGAAATGTTATTAAACATCTTGGAGACTTGCTGCTTTTTTTCTGCTTCAAGTTCGTAAGGTTTTACGTTCTCAGAAAGAATTTTATCGGAAGGCATTAAATTAAAATTGTATTTATATTAAAAAAAAGTTAACTAAGGTAGGCATTTTATACTGCTATTACGATATTTGCAACCTAGTTAGCATAAGTTCTTGTTACATTTAACATGAATTACAAAGATAATGTTGCTGTAGATAATAATGATTATAAAAAATATAAAATTCTTAGGAAGTTTTCCCAGTCTAAAATTATGCCCAAAGGCAGAGTTGCCAGAGTATGCTTTTATAGGAAGATCTAATGTTGGTAAATCATCATTGATCAATATGATTACCGGAGTAGAAGGGCTAGCTCATACCTCCAGTACACCGGGAAAAACTCAACATTTAAATTTTTTCAACATCAATAATGGTTGGTGTATAGTAGATTTGCCTGGATACGGATATGCAAGAACACCCAAAAACATTAGAGAAAGTTTCAAAAAAATGACAGAGGATTATCTCTCCAAAAGAGCAACCATGTTATGTGCTTTCTTATTGATTGACAGTTGTGTGCCTCCGCAAGAAGCAGATATAGATTTTGCGAATTGGATGGGTGAAAATCAAGTTCCTTTTGTTTTAGTTTTTACAAAAACTGATAGAAAAAAAGCACATAAAAACTCTAATTTTGTTAACGAATTTAAAATTGAGTTTCTTAAGTATTGGAATGAATTTCCAAACTACTTTATAAGTTCCTCAGATAAAAAGGTTGGCAGAGAAGAGATTTTAAAATTCATTGAAGAGACTAACAGAGATTACAAGGAATCAATAACAAATGTTTAGTCTAACATTATACAGTATTCGATGATATCATTCAAAAGCATATTAAAAATATCTGTTCCTATCATGATAGGTTCTGCTGTACAGAACTTAATTACATTAACAGATACATTTTTTCTTGGAAGAGTCGAAGGCAAAGAAGTTGATTATCTTGCCGCAATTGGTCTTGTAGGGGTTTTCTACTTGTTGATTACTACAATAGGTTACAGTTTCACCAGAGCCGGGCAGATCATGATTGCCAGAAGACAGGGTGCAGGTGAAAAAGAGCAGGTTGGCCTTATTACGCATGCAATGGGATTCTTTGCCTTTGTCTTGGCACTCATCATGTTCATAATAATGAAATTTGGCGCTTCGACTTTTTTTGGTTGGTTTGTGAAAGATGCTGATGTTTTAAAATATTCCTTGGAATACCTGGACTATCGCTCTTACGGTATTTTCTTCAGTTACATGGGAGTTGTATTTGTTTCACTCTATTCTGGAATAGCTAAAACGACCGTCATCATTTACAATGCAGTAATCATGGGCATTACCAATGTGATTCTTAATTACGGTTTAGTATTTGGAAATCTGGGACTTCCAGAAATGGGAATTGGTGGAGCAGCACTTGCTTCTACCCTATCCGAAATAATTGCTTTTACCGTTTTTATAGCCTATTTTTTCATGGATAAAGAAATGGGCGATTATAAAATTCTTGCATGGCCAAACATCAATATTGAACTTATAAAAAGTCAGATTAAACTTTCGATTCCAATGATCTTACAGACTGTTGCCAGTTTGGGTAGTTGGTTTGTATTTTTTGCTTTAATTGAACAAATTGGAAAAGATGAATTGGCGGTATCCAATATCATTCGTTCAGTTTACATGTTATTTATGATTCCTGCATGGGGATTTTCTTCAGGTATCAACACTATTGTTAGCAATCTTATTGGAAAAAAAGAAATAAATTCTGTTTGGCACGCTATCAACAAAACAGCCTTTTTGTGCTTTGGAGTGACCATGTCACTTTGTTTGTTCTTGATCATTTTTCCCAACCAAATACTAGGTTTTGTTACCAATGATGTAAAAGTTTTAGAAGATGCGAAGAAAATAATCTGGGTACTAGTCACTATTCTATCGACTTATTCTTTTAGTGTTATCTATTTCAATGGACTAGTTGGAACAGGAGCAACTAAAGAGGCTTTGTATATTCAGGTTGCCTGTGTCGTTTTGTATCTTATCTATGTTTATATTATTGTAGGGCATCTAAAAGCAAATTTAGAACTATCCTGGATGGCTGAAAATGTTTATATGATCTCTTCGATGATCGTTTCTATATGGTATTTGAAAATAGGAAATTGGAAAAAACTAAATATTTGACTTTTGGATAATATGTTTTAATAATAATTCTCTATCTATGACAAGAATAAAATACATAAAAATAGCACTCAACACTATCCTATTTATTTTCTTGTCAGGCATTGCTTTTTCTCAACAAACTTGCGGTACAAGATATTTAGAACGTCATTTCAATTCTATTCAGATTTTCAGAAATGTAGTTTATACCAAATCTTCTCCCAAACTAATTGCAGCCACCGCCGGAATTGAAACTACCATTTCGAAAGATCTGGTGATGGACATTTTTATGCCTCCAGCAACAGATACAGCCAAAAATAGGCCAGTAGTTATAATTGCTCACGGAGGTGGATTTATAGATGTGGCTTTTATGGGTGGAACTCTGCTTGTTGGCACTAAAGACAATCAGGATGTCCAGGCGCTTTGCGACACGCTTGCTCATTGGGGATATGTTACTGCTTGTATAGAATACAGAACGGGATTTGATGCTCTAAGTAGTATTTCAGTTAAAAGAGCTGTATGGAGAGGCGCTCAAGACATGAGTACAGCTATCCGTTTCTTTAGAAAAAATGCCTATAGGTTTGACATCGACCCAAATAGAGTTTTTATTGGAGGTAGCAGTGCCGGGGCTTTTTGTGCTCTACACAGTACTTTTGTTGACAACAATGAAAGAATACCTGAATCCAATAGTCAGCCATTTCCTTTTGTCATGGGCGATCTGGGGAAATTACATAGCAGACCTGTCGTGCAACTCAATAGTTTTAATCCATTTAGTGGCAATAATGTACCTGGAAATGATGTTGACTCCATTCCCAATGCTGTTGTTTCCTATTGGGGAGCCATAGCGGATACTTCCTTTTTTAATGGCAATAACAAAGCTCCTGTTAAAATGTATCATGGCACTTCAGACATCGTTGTCAGTTCTCAATGTGCCAGACCTTTTGCCAGTGTAATTCTCACTGCACCAGTAACCTGTGGTTCAGAAATTATGGCCAGAGCTTTAAATAACAGAAATTTGACTCACCAAACCACGATAGTTCAGGGTGAGGGACATGAATTTTGGGGCGCTCTGAACGGTTCATGGATATCTGGAGGACCTAACTCCTATTTTTATCCTTTGATTGACAGCAGCTCCAGTTTTTTCTATGAAATCATGAGACCCGATGCCCCTCAAATTCTTGGACCATCGACATTTATTCCTAATAATGTAATCAATTTTAGTGTAGCCAATCCTGTAACGAGTTCCAGATATTGTTGGGAGCTGGATGGTGGCACCATAATTTCATCAATTACTGACGGGCCAAGTATTCAGGTAAGTTTCAGTGCAACAACCTCTTTAGCATCAGTCAAATGTCGTGAAATAGATCAGGCTGAAGTGGTCAGTCTTCAAACTGTTAAAAATTTAAGCCAATCAGGACTTTCCAATGATTTGTTGAGATCTGACAAATCGATACATATTTATCCTAATCCTGTAGAAAACACTTTGAATGTAGAAATTTTAAATTCAATTTCTGATCATTCAAAAATAGAAATCTTTGACATTTTGGGACAAAAAATTATTTCGAGACCCTTCAATAACAATAGTTTTTCTCTGGATGTAGGTTTTTTAGAGTCTGGTCATTATTTTGTTAGAATTGAATCCGACTCAAGATCTTATTATCAACAATTCACCGTCTCAAAATAAAATTTATGGGCTTAATCGCTTTAGAAGGTATAAAGTTGCATGCATACCATGGTTTTTATCCTGAAGAACAGATATTGGGAACGGAATACATCATCGATGTCTATGTCATGCTCAATATGTCAGAAGTCTCTCAAACAGATGATCTTTCAAGGACAGTGAATTATGAAAATTTATTTCGAATTGTCAAAGCTGAAATGGCTAAAAATTCAAAATTGATTGAAACGGTTGCCCAAAGAATTATCAATAGAATCAAATTGATTTATGATCATATCGAACATCTTAAGATTCGAATTTCAAAACTTCACCCACCACTTGGAGCTGATGTATACAGATCTTTTGTGGAGCTGGAAGAAAATTATGTTCAAAAATGTGACAAATGCAATACAGCTTTTTTATCTCAATTTGAAGGGGATTGCTGGACAAAGCATGGGACCATACTGCCGGAGACTAAAAATACTTTGATCAGAAATTATGGAAATAAGATTTGTAAAAATTGTCTGGATTCTTACTTAATTAAAAGTTTGGA
>JBILRD010000057.1:0-8886 GCA_044372845.1 Saprospira sp.
ACTGACACACAATTCTGAAATGGTAAGAGCACCCGCTCTGGCAACTACTAAGTCCGAAAGTGCATAAGCAAAGTCCATTCTATCGACAAAATCCAATACTTTGATATTTTTGAAGTCTTTTACTTTATCTTTAAATTCATCGAAATATATTTTTCCAACCTGCCACAACACCTGAATATTATTATCGTCAAGTGTTTTCAATCCAAGCAATATGCTTTCATTAAGTGTTCTGGCTCCCAAGCTGCCACCGGTTATAAAAACAGTCTTTTTATCCTTAGAAAAACCATAATAGGCAAGAGCCGCCTCTTTTTTATTATCAATATTCAAAATATCCTGTCTAATAGGATTGCCAGTTAGAATAATTTTATCTTTTGGAAAAAAACGATCCATGTTTTCATAGGCTACACAAATTTTCATAGCTTGTTTAGCTAATATTTGATTTGTTTTTCCTGCATAAGAGTTTTGTTCATGTATCAAAGTTGGAATCGACCTCATCGCAGCTACTTTTACCGCCATTGCACTGGCATATCCACCAACTCCAATTACGACATCTGGTTTGAATCTTGTTATGATAGACCAGACTTTAATTGTTGAAAACAAAATCTTAACAGGCAATAATATATTTTTCCATAATTGTTTTCTTTGAAACCCACTTATCCATAATCCTTCTATACTGTATCCTGCTTTTGGAATTTTTTCCATTTCCATTTTACCATTAGCACCTATAAAAAGGAATTCCGAACCAGGAGCAATCTTTTTGATCGCTTCTGCTATGGCAATGGCTGGATAAATATGTCCGCCGGTTCCTCCTCCGCTAATAATAAATTTCTTTTTATTCATTTCTCACACTAAATTCTTCGTCCTGATTACTATCTGTTTTTTGATTGTGATTTTCTTTCGTTTTACTGCTATTATTCTTTTCAATGCTTCTACTTACACTTAATATCATTCCAAAGGCTAATCCTGTAAACATGAGTGAGGTACCCCCTAAGCTTACAAATGGTAAGGTTAGACCAGTAACTGGAACTAAATTCACATTAACAGCCATATGTGTAAATGCCTGAATGGTAATACTCAAACTCAATCCTACTGCCAACATAGCTCCGAACGTTTTTGGAGTTTTATTCACCATCCTAAATGTTCTGTAAATTAAAGTGAGATAAAGAGCTAGTATAATAATACCTCCAACCAGTCCATATTCCTCCACTATGATACAGTAAATATAATCTGAGTAAGCATGAGGTAGAAAATGTGATTGAACACCATTTCCTGGACCAACTCCAAAATATCCGCCTCTCGCTATTGCCATCTTTGCCTGTTCTACTTGAAAATTATCCCCGGAATCAGCACCATTGGCAAAATTATACAAACGGCTTATCCAGGTATCGACCCTTATTTCAGGAAAAACTTCCGAAAGGAATATCATAGCTGCAAAAAGTCCCAGACCTAGCATGAATAGTGAAAACACATTTCTTAAGTCAACTTTTCCAACAAACATTTGAAAAACACAGGTCAGAAATAAAACTACAGCATTTGACAAGTCATAGGGTGCTATCAAGAAACATACTGCCAGTACTGGACCTAAGAGTTCAGAATTAGTTATCGCTTTTGTTTGCATCAAAGCTACAGTTCTTGCAACATATATAATCAGGGCTAATTTTGCAAAATCAGATGTTTGAAAAGTAATCCCAACAAATGGTAACCTTATCCATCTAGAGGCACCATTCAAGTTTATTCCAAAAAACATAGTATACAGAAGTAGGGGAATCGCAATCGCAATCAGAATGGTTGACAATCTTGCATATCTCATAAAGTTGATCATGTGGGCAATATACATGATTCCCATAGCAGCTATAATAAGAATTGTATGTCTTACCAGAAACGATTCTGTACCTGTATTTTTTCTTACTGCCAGAATTTCTGTAGCACTATAAACAGTCAAAATTGAAAAAATGCCTAATAGAGTCACTATTAACCATATGACTCTATCACCTTGTAGAAGGCTAGCTAGTTTGTTTGTTATTATTTCGCTACGGCTTTTCATTCTCTTAACCTATTAACTGTTTTTGCATATTGAAAATTTCTTTAAATACATTCCCTCGATGCTGATAATTATTGAATAAATCAAAACTTGAACATGCTGGGGAAAGTAATACAACGTCTCCTGCTTCAGCAAAATGAATTGATTTTTTGATTGCTTCTCCCATGCTTTCAGTCTCAGTGATAATTTCAATTTTATCTTGAAATGCTGCAATAATCTGACTGTTATCTTTTCCCAGACAGACAATTGCCTTTACTTTTTGTCCAACCAAATCAAATATTTGACTATAGTCATTTCCTTTATCGATTCCGCCAACGATCCAGATTACAGGTTTTTTCATAGCTTCCAAAGCATAGAATACGGAATCAACGTTTGTTGCTTTACTATCATTGATAAATTCAATACCTTTTATGATTCCTACTGTTTCTAGTCTGTGAGCTTCATTTTCAAAACTTGAAAGTGCTTCAGTTATTATTTCATTGGATATACCAAGCTTTTTACAAGCTATAACTGCACAGGAAATGTTAAATCTATTATGCCAGCCTTGAATCGTCAATTTGTTTTTAGGTATTGAAAAATCAGTATGTTCTACCAGTAGTAACTCAGAATCTACAGAGAGTGAATTCATGGATACCGGGATACAACCTGTCTTTGAATCGAATTTCCAATTATTTTTAAAACCAACTTTTACGCCCTCGTTGTCAGCATTGTAAATGAAAATATTTAGATCCTTTTTGTTTTGAACTAATCTGAATTTGGAGGCTATGTAATTTTCATATTTATAATCATATCGATCCAAATGATCAGGAGTAATATTAGTTAAAATAGAAATGTAAGGATTAAATGAATTACACCCGTCTAGTTGAAAACTGCTGATTTCTAATGCGTAGTATTCATTGTCTGATTCAGCAACTTGTTTTGCCAGACTATAGCCAACATTCCCTGCAAGACCAACCTTTAGCCCGGCAGTTTTTAAAATATGATAAATCAACCTTGTGGTGGTGGTTTTGCCATTACTTCCTGTTACAGCTATTATCTTGGCATTTGTATATCTGCTTGCAAATTCAATTTCGTCTATAATTTCAATATTTTTCTCTTTTAGTGCTTTAACAATGGCTACTTTATTGGAGATTCCAGGGCTTTTAATTACAATATCAGCCTTATCAACAAGAAAATCTGTTGAATGCTTTTCCTCTTCAAAATTTATCTGATTTTCGATCAGTTGATTTTTGTAAGCATCACTTATTTTGCCAAAATCCGAAACAAAAACATCTAGGCCCATTTTTTTTGCTAAAAGGGCAGCACCAACACCACTTTCTCCGGCACCTAGAATTACAACAAATGTTGATTTGTTATCTCTATTTTTCATCGATGTTAATGTTTCAATTTGATGATTCACAAGTGAAATTTTTTATCTGATTTTTAAAGTGATAATCGTTAATACTGCCAATATGATCCCGACAATCCAAAACCTGGCAACAATTTTGGATTCGTGGTAACCTTTCTTTTGAAAATGATGGTGAAGTGGAGACATTAAGAATATTCTTCTACCAGCACCATATTTTTTCTTTGTATATTTAAAATAAGCTACTTGTAAGACGACTGATAAATTTTCGGCTAAAAAGATTCCACATAAAACAGGTATCAGAAGCTCTTTTCTGATTACAATTGCCATAGCTGCTATGATTCCACCAAGAGCCAAACTTCCAGTGTCACCCATAAAGACTTGAGCAGGGTAGGCGTTATACCATAGAAATCCTATGCAGGCTCCTAGAAAACAAGCTGTAAAAATGGCCATTTCTCCAACATAGGGAACATAAAGCACTCCCAGATATTCTGCTAAAATATTATTTCCTGATATATATGCTAATAATCCTAAAGTTGCACCAATGATAGCCGAACTACCTGCTGCCAGTCCGTCTATTCCATCCGTTAAATTTGCTGCATTGGATACAGCCGTTACAATAAAAATGACTATTGGAATAAAAATTAACCAAATCCATTTCGAGGCATTATCTCCTAAAAACCATAAGAAATAATTATAGTCAAATTCATTTCCTTTTAAAAATGGTACGTTGGTCATGGTGGATTTAACGTAATACATTTCTTCTTTTAATCCTGTATTTTCATCTGACACCATTACGGTATCAATTACCTCGTATTTGCCACTAATTAGTTGTTGCTGATCTACTCTAACGACTACATCCTTGTGAAAAAGCATGGTTGCGCCAACAATAATTCCAAGAACAACCTGTCCCAGAATTTTGTATTTTCCGCTCAACCCATCTTTTCCTCTTGTTAGCTTAAAGTAATCATCCACAAAACCAATTGCTCCCATCCAGATGGTTGAAAGTAACATGAGTTGTATATAAACATTTGTTAAATCTGCAAGTAAAAGACAGGGCACCAAAATAGCGAGATGAATAAGAATGCCACCCATTGTTGGAGTTTTGGCCTTTAATTCTTCTCCTGGAAGCCCAAGTGCTCTTTGCTTTTCAAGCATTTGCTTTTCCTTGATGATTTTTATGATTCGACCCCCTAATATCAAAGAGATAAACAATGAGATAATCACGGCCAAAGCTGATCTGAAGGTAATATACCTGAACAGACCTGCACCAGTGAGATCGTATTGTTTGTCTAAAAAGTCGAATAAATGAAAAAGCATATTTTATCTTTATAATTGTTGATCTTCAAATGCTTGATTTAATTCATTTTTATCATCAAAGGGATATTTTGTCCCCATGATTTCCTGATATTTCTCGTGGCCTTTTCCAGCTACTAAAATGATATCTTCTTTTTTTGCCAGTTTACAAGCAGTTTTAATGGCTTGTTTTCTGTCGGTTATTGTCAATGTTTTCATTTTAAAAGAAGCTGGAATACCGGTTTCCATTTCCAACAAAATATCATCTGGTTTTTCTGTCCTAGGATTATCTGAAGTTAGGATAACTTGGTCACTGTATTCACAGGCAATTTTAGCCATCAAAGGACGTTTTGTTTTATCCCTGTCCCCTCCACATCCAACAACAGTGATAATTTTATTATCAGCTTTTCTTAACTTTTGAAGCGTTTCCAATATTTTCTCCAAGGCATCGGGGGTATGGGCATAGTCCACTATACCCATGATATCCAAATTGTTAGATTTTACAGTATCAAACCTTCCTTCAACCGGACTAAGATTACTTAATTTTAGTAGCACTTCATTTTTATCTTCACCTAACAATGTTGCTGTTGCATAAACTGCCAGTAGATTATAAGCGTTAAAATCACCAATAAGTCTAAAATGTATTTCTTGATTATCAATTTCCAACACTAAACCGTCAGCACTATTTTCAATGATTTTAGCTTTGAATTCAGCGATAGTTTTTAAGCTGAATTTATAAGATCTAGCTTCTGAATTTTGAAGCATCACAGCAGCTCTTTTATCATCAGCATTTACAAGGGCAAAAGATTTTTTTGAAAGAAGATCGAAAAATTTCTTCTTTGCATTGATGTAGTTCTGAAAAGTATGATGGTAATCCAGATGATCATGAGAAATGTTTGTAAATACAGCGCCGTCAAAATCAAGTCCTGCAATTCTGTCTTGGTCTGCAGCATGAGAACTTACTTCCATAAATGCGAAATCGCATGCTTCATCACGCATGTTAGCTAAAAGTTGGTTGATGGATAAAGCATCTGGGGTAGTATGCGTTGATGGGATTATTTGGTCGTTTATTTTGTTTTCAACAGTTGATAATAATCCTACTTTATAACCTAATTCTCTGAATAATTTGTACAATAAGGTTGCTATGGTTGTTTTTCCATTAGTACCGGTAATTCCAACCAGTTTCAGTTGTTGTGATGGATGATCATACAAGTTACAAGCCAAAAGACCCAAAGCTTTTTTACTGTTATTCACTACAAGGAAAAGAACTCCAGGGTTTTCTGTAATCATTCTTTCACAGACAATTACTTTAGTTCCTTGATTGATTACATTATCAATAAAATCATGACCATCAACAGTTGTTCCGGATGTAGCAACAAAAATATTGTTTTGATTCGCTTTTCTTGAATCAAAGACAATATCCAGGTACTCCTGATCCAATAAGTTGATTGGACCATTTGCCTGGTATTCGATGCCTTTTAATAACTGTTTTAACAACATAAATTATCCTAGTAACAAAGTGATAGTTTGAACCGATTTAATACTTTTTCCTGGTTTTATAGATTGTGATTTTACCTTGCCAACTCCGACAGTTTTAACCTTTAATTTTCTATTTTCTAATAAGAACACCGCATCTCTTAATCCCATTCCGACTACATTGGGTACTACATCTTTTGCAACATTTCTAGTTAAAAGTGTAAGAGAGTCATTTTCAACAAAACCAACAGACCATATAGTTTTTGATTCGTCTTTGAATGGCATTTTTAAATATTCCATCAAAAATTTCAGATCATTTTTATAACCTACCTGCAATTTTGGCAAAGTGGCATCGGTATAAACAATCTTTGCATTGTTTATAGGTTTGTGACTTTCTATAGAGGAGGCGTAGCAATAATCTGCAATTTTTCTAAAAACAGGTGCAGCAACAATACCACCAAAAAATCCTCTTCTTGGATTCGTCACCACTACTATACAAGAATATACGGGGTTGTCTGCAGGAAAAAATCCTGCAAAAGAAGCTCTATATTTTTTTGATTCTCTTCCACCTTGATATTTGTTCCAGTTCATGATAGCTGTACCTGTCTTTCCTGCTATTTTGTACTGAGAAGTTTTAATATTGTGAGCAGTTCCAAATTCACTATCTACAACTCTTGTCAATAGATGAGTGACAGTTTCTAAAGTTTTTTTGGAACATATTTTTTTCTTAATGATGGTTGGTTCAAAAGTTTTTTCGATTTCACCGTAAGATCTGATTTCTTTAACGATTTGTGGTTTCATCATTTCTCCTCCATTTGCAACAGCATTGTACAGGTTTAATATCTGTAGAGGTGAAATTTCAAGTTCATAACCTATAGACATCCAAGGTGCTGTAATTCCACTCCAGCCAGTTTTTGATGGGGACTTAATATAAGGAACTCTTTCACCTCCAATTTCGATACCTGTTGGTTTGTTTAAGACGAGATCATTCAGTCTTTTGATAAAACGTTCTTGTTTTTCAATACTGCCGTTGTAGTATTTGTGTACAGTTCTTGCAATACCAACATTGGAGGACATTTCAAATATTCTTTCCAAAGTTGTTTGGTACAGACCGTGAGGGGAGGAGTCCTCAAGGGTAGCATCATAAAACTTCCACTTACCTTTATTTAGATTAACGGTATCAGTAAGTTTTACGTAACCGTCTTCCAAAAGGGAAATCATTGATGCTAGTTTGAAAGTAGATCCTGGTTCAATATTTTCGCCTACGGCATAGTTGAAATCTTCCCAATATTGGGTTCTTTCTTCGTTGAATCCTATATTGGCAATAGCTTTTATTTGTCCTGTTTTAACCTCCATAACTATAGCACAGCCATGGTCTGCATCAAATGAGGTAATGGCATCCAGTAGTGCTTTTTCTGTGACATCTTGAATATTGATATTGATTGATGTTACAATATCTTTTCCAGCCCTCGGTTCAACTTTTGTAATATCTTCTACAGGCACCCACACGTCTTTGCTTAATTGTTGCATCCACATTTTACCTTCTTCACCTGCGAGGACATCATTCCAATATCCTTCTAAACCTACTTGAAGTGTATCCTTATTTTTTTTATTATTTTCAACTACTCTGTTATAACCAATTGTTCTGTGTGCCAACATTTTAAATGGATATTGACGTTTGGAAGCCTCTGTTATTATCAATCCACTCTTCATTTTCTTTTTTGTGTTGAAAAGTGGTAGTTTTTTAATTTTTTCTAATTCTGTATAGCTAACATTTCTTTTTATTAGGAAGTATTTATCCTTCGCCTCCATAGCTCTGATCAGTTTATCACGTAAGGTACTGACAGTATATTCATCCTCCATAATAATAGATAAGCCATTGGATATAGTATCTAAATATTTTAAGAAGCTGTCTCTTTCTACAATTGTTAAATCCCAGTTAAGTTGATAAAAGGGTAGGGAAGTAGCCATTAGACTTTTAGCATCATCAGCTAGTATATTACCTCTTGCTGCTTTGACAGGTCTAAGTGTAATATGCATTTCTTCAGCTTCTTTACGCAATTTGGCGCCTTCTATATTTTGTAATCCCCATATTCTAAAAACAACAGCAAAAGACCCTAATAACATCAGGATCATTACGATGAAAATTCGCCACAATACTTCGCCTTTATTTTCTGTAAGCTTTGTTTTGCTGACTGTCATTTTTATTCTTGTATTATTATTTTTTTTCTACTTCAATTTTTTTAGGTTTTCCAGAGATTGGCTCCAGCTCTAATTCTGTTACCTTTTCCATGATTCTGGATTGCATGCTTTCAAACATTAAATCAGATTTTTTTGCATTACTGGCCCAGCTAGTTTGTTCTAATTTATTTTGAACATCTTTTATTTTTTTTATTGTTTTTACAGCATAATGCGAATTTGCAATGTATATAATTCCAATAAAAGCTAAGAAAAAGATGAAATTGATATTTTTGAAAATGTAATAGGCCCCCATATTTAAACCTCCTCCAAATGCAAATTCAAAAGCAGGTTTTCTCTTGCTGCTTTTTTGTGGAGCTTCCTTGTTTAAAGGTTCTTCGGAGTTTTTAAATCTATTTTGGGCCATGAGTATTTATTTTTTTTCTGCAATTCTCAATTTAGCAGATCTTGATCTGGGGTTTGTTAATATTTCATCTTCGTCTGGTACAATTGGTTTTTTATTGATAGCTGTTAAACTTGTTTTACTGTT
>JBILRD010000425.1:0-2579 GCA_044372845.1 Saprospira sp.
CTTTTTGTTTTTTGATATTAAGAGTGGTCGCAAAACCAAGATTTAGAAGATGGTAATCTGGAGTGCTACGCTCATTCCTATCTACTCTGTTTTGAGCGAAACTGTAACGATATCCAATTTCTATAAAGCTCTTTTCAATAATTTTCCAAGGTTTTGGTAAGCTGAATCTAATTTCGTTAAGAATAGATGCAGGTGGAGTAAAGGGTAATCCCAATCCCGATTTAAGATTGCTGTTCCAAACGATTTCGGCTGCTTGCCTCAATTCTACAAACCTTAATATTTTATATTTCCAACTAAGTTCCGCACCACTGTAAATAGCATCGGTCTGAAGATACTGAAAAAGCTGTCCGGCATCCGGTAATGGCGAAAATCTGGCGGTAGGGCTCAGATAAATATAATCTTTGAAATAAGCAGCGAAGGATGAGAAATTGATCTCCAGTTTTTTAAAATAAAAATCTATTCCAAGATCCAACTGATAGCCGTTTTCTGTTTTTAGATTCGGATTACCTTGTTCATGTCTGAAAGTTCCGTGATGAACTCCATTGGAAACCATTTCAACTGGATAGGGTACTCGAAAACTCTTGCCAAGATTTGAATAAATGGAAATTTGATTCGGCTGGATCTCATAACGTAATCCCAAAGAGGCAGCGGTGTTGAGGAACTGTGGATTAGTTTCAGGAGAAATTAAGGAAAAGAGATTGCTTCCATTGTTTGTTGAAACCGCTAATTCGTAAAATGAGGTTTGATTGTTGGCATAATCTATCCTAAAGCCACCTTCTGCTTTGAATCTGCCATTGGGACGGTACTCCAGCAAAGTGTAAATTCCTGTTCTTATGGTTTTGAAATCAGGTAAAAGATAGTCAAATCCAGCACGGATATTTTTTTGATATTGAAAATTTATGCCTGTTTTCAGCGTGTAGTTATTTCCAAAAGCTTGTTTATGACGAAGATTGGAGCTAATGGTATGCAGTAAAAGCTGAAGGGCCAGATCAGATGGAATATCTGTTTGACGACTATGGGCATGGGCAAAGGAATATTCTCTTCGCATATTTCTTTGATAGCCAAGGTCAAATTTTATTTCTGAGTTGTTAGGCAGATTAAAATCCGCATTCAAAATTGTTTTGAAATGACTGACCGTTTGAGATGGAATATCTATGTCTCGATTATCATCATCAGGTTCTAAGTCATATGCCCTGGGAATACCCATAGCACCAGAAAAAATACCGGATTTAAATCCAAAATGAGAACTCGTCCATCGAATGACGCCCCATTTTTGAGCAGTACCAATACTTAGGGACATGTTCTCCTCACGGGTAGCTGAGTTTTTTAAACTGTTGTTGTAAATCGGCAAAACAAATCCATTGTACAAAAATGAGCTGGCAGGAATTCGGAAATCAGCTGCTTCTTGTCGGGAATATCTGGCTTGTAAAAACCAGTTGTGGAAATTTGTACTGATATTGGCAGAAGTTCCCCAATGTTGATTATTAGATTTGTAAATTGACTGAACACTAGCTTTTATTGTATTATGCCCGGCAATTTTTTCAGGTAAAATATTGATAACGCCTGCCAGTGCATCGGAACCATACAACAAAGAATTGCTGCCTTTCAAAATCTCAATTCTATCGATACTTAGAGCGTCGATTTCCAATCCATGGTCATTTCCCCATTGTTGGCCTTGTTGTGCGATACCGTTTTGGTTGACTATGATTCTATTGCCTGAAAAACCTCGGATGACAGGCTTTGCAATACCTACACCAACATTGATGGAATTTATACCGGCTATTTTTTCGAGTGATTTTGAAAAGTTGCCTTGCAAATTTTCTTGAAAAAAATCAGAATTGAGCAGTAGAGAGGATTGGGAATTTTGGTTAAAAAGTGGAGATTCCTCGATCAGTACAACATCAGTGTGTTTGCATTTTTCACATCCTAACTCATTCATGTACAGATGTATATGATATTCCTTTTGATTTTTTTGAATCTTAAGGATTTTATTGATACTTTCTTTCCCAACAAAGCTTACTTCAATCAGGATACTGTCATTGGTACTTTTGGAAAGGATAGAAAAAAATCCATTTGCATCTGTAGCAATGCCAAGTCGCTCCTCCGGCAACCAAATATTAGCTCCAGGTAAAGCTTGACCGGTACTTTGGTCATATACTTCGCCTTCAATCCTGATCTGAGCATGGACAGTAAAGAAGAAGCATAATATGCTCAAAGTTAGTTGAAGCCTAAGGAAATTCACTACCTGTTAAATTTGAAATTTATCAATTTTAGACAAAATTAAGATAATTATTGCAACATTGTTGCAAATTTAACCTAATTTTGAATGTTTTTGTATGTGTAATAACGAAAGACTGTCAGCATGAAAAAAAATATCGTTCTATTTTCTATCCTTTTTATTGTCTTCCTTTTGTCTTGTAAGACGGATCAGGATCAACAAGCACCTACTATTGAATATCTATCAGTCAGTCCAAATTTCAGCAGTGATAGTATTTGCGGTGAGTATCGGGAAAATTCGGTCATCAAGATTTATATAGGAGACAGTTTGAAATTAGGATTAAAATTTAGCGATAATGAGG
>JBILRD010000128.1:0-5994 GCA_044372845.1 Saprospira sp.
CCTATCTCAGTATAAAATTGATATACATGACGATTTTGATTGTCATGACCACAAAGCTGTTACTTTAAATCCTTGGCAATTTTTAGAAATTATTGACCTCAGTGGAAAGGAAGTTATTGTTAATAAAATCATTCCAATACCATCCAGTATTTCAGCTGGAAATTACCATTTTCAAGTCATGTTATTGGATGCCAACGGCAATGAAGCTGGAACAACAGAGGCTTACACTTTAAAAGTTATCAACCCAGACGACAGCATTGCTCCGGTTTTAACTATGAGTAATCCGAGTTCAACAAATACCAGTGTCAATAGGGGACAGGCCATCAATTTTAGCGGAACTGTTTTAGATAATCTTCCATTGACAGGCGGAAAACTTGAATTGGTCTATTTTACGACATCTGGTTTAAAAGTAAGCGCCCAAAGTATTGATTTTGATGTTAATACTGGGAATAATTATATTTTTAATATCAATTATACCGTTCCCAATAGTTTGAGTGTAGGTAATTATATTTTTGAGTTAAGAGTTTTTGATGGGGCAGGGAATAGCAGTTATGGTCCTGAAATAAATGTGCTGCTCAACTGATTTTTATCTACTTTCAGACTTTTTTTTTGATTGATTTCACAGATATATTCTTTATATTCGCGATTATTTCAAAGTTAAACCAATAAAATATCATGCAAGATATTTGGAATCGTTTTGAGGCATGGCTGGATAAAAATGCCAATCAATTGTTGGACGATCTTAATGAGGGAGTGGATCCTGAATTGTTTGAAAGTTTAGAACGTATGATGGGCGTAGCAATGCCGGATGATTTTAAAGAATTTTACAGTATCCATAATGGACAGGATGCGGCTTCAGAAGATCGTCTTTTTGGGGTAGAGGAGTTGTATTCAGTGGAAAGAATGTTGGAAGAGCGTAAAAAGTGGAAAATCAGGTTTGACGCAGGTGAATTTGATGATTTGGAGTCAGAACCCGATGATGCCATTCGCTCTGAATGGTGGAATCCTTATTGGTTACCGATCACTGGAGATGGAAATGGCAATCATTATTGCATAGATTTTGCTCCAACCAGAGATGGTCAATTGGGGCAGATTATCAGAATGCTCAGCAATCACCCAAAACGTAAATTGGTAGCTCCATCCTTGAGACAATGGATGGAAACATACCTAATAGAATTAGAAAAAGGATTGTATAATTATTCTCCCAAATGGGGTGGCATGGTTGCCCGTTCGAGAACAGATTATTCAGCCGAAGAGAGCCTTTTGGAAGATGGCGAAGAGGATGATTTCTTCGACGATGAAGATGGCGAAACTTTGGATGGCTTTGAAATATTGGATGAGTCAGATTTTGAGTAGTCTGTATTTATTTCAAAGCTAATTTAGAATTTCAACATATTTAAGGCATTTTCATATTGTTGTATAGAATTTTCTATGCCGAAATGTTCGATTCCAATAGCCCTCAATTCTTCTTTAGTTTTACTTATTGAATCGATTTCTTGGATTGCTTTTTCAAAAGTAGTTTCATTAAATTCGTTAATGATAGTACCACAGCCTGTTTTTTTGAATATTTCCTCAGTATCACCTACTGAGTTTGTCGAAATAACAGGCTTTCCACACATCAAATATTCTCCAACTTTAATTGGAATTGCAGCCTGCATCGAAAAGGAGGATTTGATAAAAGCCAGACAAATATCTGCACAGTTAATATATTTTGGAACCTCGTGAACTGGCAGTGATTTTAAAATAATTCGGTTCCTGACATTCTCAGAATAATTATTGATAATGTTTTGTATGTTATCTGGATCATTGCTGATAAAAATAAATTTGGCTTCCGTTGTACTACTGTAGTAGTTGAAAAAATCAACCATTTCCTTTGCAAGGTATTTTTTTCCAGCACTGCCTACATAAAGAATTACCTTCTCATTTTCTTTGATCCCCAGTTGGGCCTTTAATTGTTTGTTATTTTCTTCCGGAAATATTTTATACAGGTCAGGATTTCGGCCATTGGAAATGATTTGAATTTTTTCTTTCGAGATACTATCACCAACCCTAGCATATAAAATTTCTTTTGCCTTTTCTGTTCTGGTCACGATCAGATCAGCGTTCAATAATCCTATATATTCAACATCTCTAAAGATCCTGTATAAAATTGATTTTGGAGACCAGGAGCCGAATTCAATTTTTTCATCCAAGGGCAATCCGTCTGCATCAAAGACTAATTTTACATTTTTCAATTTCCTTTTGATGGACATAGTACAGATCAGAGGAAAAATACTCCTTGGTAAAACAATATCGATGTTATTCTTTTTAATGTAATGTAGTATTGTACTTCTATTCAATAAAATTGATAAAAAACTTCCTAAGGCGATGGATGGTTTTCTGATAATGTTAATCCTTTTATAAGATATTCCAGCTTTTCTGATATTTTCTTCCAGACTTGGTTTTTTAGGACCCCAGCTAAATTGTATGATATGAAACTGATATCCTTTTTCTTTCAATCCTTCGAAAATAGGAAGAAACAAGCCATCCAGATAATTGGATTCAGGACCATCCCAGCTTATAAAAAGGACATTTTTCATCTCAATTCCGGGTTATTTAAGTTTGACTTTTTTGTTTTAAAAATCAAGAATAAGGTAGTTGATAATAATATTAGAATAAATAAATGAACAGGTACTGTATATCTAGCCTGAATCGCAAAAGGAATATGAATCAATCCCTGATACAGCGAAATCGATAAGAGAAAAATAATTTCCTTGCTGAAGATTTTATTGTAAATCAAATAAAAAATGCTGAAAAATAATCCAAACAGAATACAAGTCAGCGTGACAATAAAGGGAAAAATCAATTTCAGTTTGCCTAAAGTACTGGCATTATTATATTCAGCATAATCAATACCGGTAAAATAAAATCTAAAAAAACTATAAATTCTGGATTTGAAATAGAAAACAGGATCTTCTTTAATTTTTTCAATTAGATTTTTCCACAACATTTTATCTCTCTCCAATGTGTATTGACTATTTCTAAGGTAAAAAATACCTGGATTATTGTTTTTCATATATTCAAAGTTGGATATATCTTTTTCAGTCTGAAGCTTATCTAGATTTTTGATGGTCTCTTTCCATTCCCTTTCATATTCCAGTTTGTTTTTATGATACTCCTCGGCTGTCAGATAAAGCGGATTGGTTAAATCGCAACCTACTTTATTCCACCAGTAAAAATTTTCCAAATAACCGCATGGAAGTTTAAAGCTCCAGTAACCCATATGTGCAACTCCGGCGCCCCCCTCAATTGGAGTTGGTTTTATTACACCATGATTCTGATAATTCCATATGCTGAAAGGAATCAGCATCAGCAATAATACTGAAATATGGACAACAAAAAACCTAAAGTAAGATCTGTTGAAAAAAAACAGTAAAGCAGCAATAAAAAAAGGGAATAATAAAAAGGAGGGTCTCATTAAAAAATTTAAACCAGCGACAATGCCAATCAGAATTGCATTCTGAAAGTTATTTTTTCTACAAATAAAAATATAAGCATAAATCGTAGTGAAAAGAATAGTCAGCGATTCTGCTCCAACAATACCACTGTAAAAAGGTATTTGAATATTAAAAACAAGCAGCAATAAAAATAAAATAAGTGCGGTTTTATTGTTGTTACTCAGCTTATTTAAAATCTTGACAGCAAAAAACACTGTTAAGAAGTATAACCCCAATTGAATTGAAATTACAAAAATCTTTGAATCCCAGATGGTTCTTAGCATCAATAAAAAAACAGGGTAGCCTGGAGTTCTAAGTGTTTCAGGATAATAATCTTTGAGAAAATACCAGCTTGAGAATCGGCCATATTTTAGTCCTTCGCTCATCAGCCAGTATCCTTTTTCATCTGCAAAAACAGTTTTTGAAGACAAGTAAAAAGATCCAAGTGAGGATATAAAAACTAAGAATAACAAAAATAAAACAATATAATTCTGATATTTTTTAAGCATGATGTTGTAGGAGTTTTATATTGATTTTTGTCAAACTGATAGATTAAATATGGTTCTCGAGATCAATATATTTTAAATGAGAAGATCCATCAATTGCTCCATTTTTTATATCTTCTATAATCTTTTTAAGATTTTCTAAATCTCCTGCAACTAAATGTGGATGGTATTTTGAAAAATTATCAACAACAGTTTTTGCGTTGTATTCATTTCTTAAACTTATCAATTTTTCTTTTAACAACGCTTTATTGTTTTCATAGACAATGAAATTGGGGCTTAACTCGCCTTCTCCTGAGACATCGATGTCTTTGTTTATATAGTGGGAGGGAGCCCAGTGTTTATAGGGGGTTAAAATATAAGCACCACAATGTTGTAATTCAATGATTGGCAATCCGAATGATTCTCGATGAGCTAAAAAGTATGCAGCGTGTTTACTGTATTCCTGGCAGATCTCCGCATAAGTGTACCTTCCGTTCAATATCGTATAGGGAATTTTTAATTCCTCCAATACTTCCATTTGAATTTTTCTTTCATCAGGATGTTCTGGTCTGTCAAAATCAACCAGAACACTGAATTCTTTCTTGTTTTCAGAGGATAAATTTGAATTTCTGAAATCGCCGCCAACTACAGAAACCGGCCAATCTTTTTTATTGTTTTGAGGATATTCTGTAATATTGGAAATGACCAGATAATAATCAAATCGATTCAGGCCTGTAAAATTATATTGAGATGGATTTTTCTTGATTCTTTCCATCCAGGGCTTTCCCATAGTCGACCAAAAACATAAATCATAATTGATAATTGGTTTGTTGGTTATTTTTCTTAGCTGGTCAACATATTTATAGGCATTATAAGACAAAGACATCGGCATATGGGCCACCACAATGATGGCATCATATTTTTTCAGATAATCAAAATTATTGGTGAAACTCAAAGGGATGACTTCAAATTGCTCTTTCCTGAAAATATTGAGCGTCGATTTAACTATATTTTTAAAGAGAAGAGAATACAATTCTTTCTGACTGTATAATAGCCTGGAAATATTTTCCTCAAATACCATTTCAACTTCGTATCCCAGATTATCAAGCATTTTTTTCATTGATAATCCCATTGGATAGCTGAATGATAGTCTTTGATTGGCAATTACAGCAATCTTCATTTGGGTGATATTAAATGAATAATTATTTTAAAAATTCATCCACTTTGTTTTTAAAACTAGTGATTTTGCTTTTAGGTACAATAATATAGTCGGATAAGCTGATATCAGAGTGAATTCCAATTTCATCTATTCTGACAATATTTTTAAGCTGGCTATTTTCTTTAAGGATTCTGAAAAAAGTATAATTCAAATTTTTCAAAATATTTTGAATCTCATTTTGTCTGTCTATTCTTATTTGATTCTCGGCATGATAAGCCGGTAAAATTTCCATCAGAATTATTGGATTATTTTTTGAAATAAGTCCAGACATTTCCTTGATAACTTCCAGTTCGGCGCCTTCAACATCTATTTTCAGAACGGACATGTTGTCAAAAGAAACATAAGGCTCAATATATTTTAATTCAATAATCGGAACAAATTTTTCATAAACAACTTGATTGTTGGTCCTGAAATTATTAACAATCGAGGCACTTGGATCTACAAGAGAATGATCATAAAAAACAAGTGAACCTAGCCCTGTAAAGTTTGAAATCCCTGTTGGAATAATCTTTACATTTTTCATTCTGTTGATGGAAATCAATTTTTCAACATATGTGACACAGGTAGAATTTGGTTCAAATCCGATATAATTTACTTCATCAGAAATACTTTTAACCTTGAGCAATGTTTGTCCGATATTGACACCCACATCTACAAATAATTTGTTCTCAATTGATAAGGTCAATTTTAAAACATTGATCATCCAAGGTTCCGATAAAAATAAATTAGAGTGTCCCTCGTCACCTTTCAGTAAAATTTTGAAAGTTTTGCCTTCAATATTTTTATTAAAAACCAGTTGAAGTTTATTAAGTAT
>JBILRD010000062.1:0-8538 GCA_044372845.1 Saprospira sp.
TAAATTTAATTTTGACAATTATTTTTCAATAGCGCTGACACCTGGCAACTCATTTCCTTGTAGATACTCAAGCGTTGCCCCACCACCTGTTGAAACATGGCTAACCTGATCTGCTTTTCCTGATTTATTAAGAGCTGATACGGAGTCACCACCGCCAACCAGTGAAAACGCACCTTTGGCAGTAGCCTCAGCTACAAACTCGGCAATCTGCTCAGTTCCTCTCGAGAAATTAGACATTTCAAATACTCCCATAGGCCCATTCCAAAGGATTGACTTGGAATTTAATATGGCTGCTTTGAAACTTTCTATTGCTTCAGGTCCAATATCCAGGCCCATCCAACCTTGAGGAATACTATAGCTATTATTGATTTTAATGTTGGAGTCATTATCAAACTTATCAGCAATGACTGAATCTTCTGGAAGCAACACGTCTACATTCTTTGCTTTGGCCTTTTCAAGGAAAGATTTGGCAATTTCTAATTTATCATCCTCCACTAAAGAATTTCCTACTTCAGCCCCCTGGCTTTTTAATAAAGTATAGGCCATCCCACCTCCTATTATCAATGTATCCACCAGATCAACCAGCTTATCCAGTAAAAGTATCTTATCAGAAACTTTAGCCCCTCCAATAATCGCTATGTAAGGTCTATCAGGGTTTTTAAGTAATTTCGATGCAGATTCAACCTCGTTTCTCATCAAAAATCCAAACGCTTTTTGATCATCATCAAAATATTTTGCAACTATGGCTGTAGAAGCATGAGCTCTATGTGCAGCTCCAAAGGCATCATTGATGTATACATCTCCTAGTCTAGCTAATTTTTGAGCAAATTCTTCATTACCCTTTGTTTCCTCTTTATAAAAACGTGTATTTTCTAAAAGTAAAACTTCTCCGCTGGAGAGACCACTAACGGCAACCTCGACTCTATCTCCAACTGTTTCGTCTATAAATTTTATTTCTTTTGACAATAATTTTGACAAAACCGCTATAATGTGTTTCAGAGTAAATTTTTCTCTATCTATAGATCCATCTTCCTTCAATTTTTTCTCTGGTCTTCCAAGATGTGACATCAAAACTAACTTAGCACCTTTATCCAATACAAAATTGATTGTAGGTAGAGCAGCTCTGATTCTGGTATCATCAGTAACATCAAAACTTGCATTAAGAGGCACATTAAAATCAACTCTCATCAATACAGTCTTCCCGTTCAGGTTTAAGTTTTCTAACTTCATGTGTTTTAGTTGTTAGTTTGATTATTAGTAAGAGGCAACTTCAGCTAATCTTGCAGCATAACCAGCTTCATTATCGTACCAAGCAGTAATTTTTAAAAAATTTGAATTTAAAATAGTTAACTCAGAATCAAAAATAGTTGAATGTTTATTTCCAATTATATCACTGGAAACAATTGGTTTTGAACAATACTCTAAAACACCTTTGAAATGACCTAAAGACTCTTCTCTAAAAGTATTATTAACTACTTCAACAGAATCTGGTTTTTTATTTAATACAGCAATTACTTCTACCAGTGAACCTGTTACAACTGGGACTCTTAAAGAGGAAGTAGACATCTTTCCCTTTAACTCAGGAAAAATCAATGCAAGTGCATCTCCAGCGCCTGTAGAAGTTGGAATAATATTTACAGCTGCTGCTCTAGCTCTTCTCAAATCCTTGTGAGATGAATCTTGTAAATTCTGATCAGCTGTGTAAGCATGAACAGTTCCCAAAAACACTTGTTCGATACCCCAGTTATCTTGAATGATTTTCAAAATTGGAGCCAGGCAATTAGTTGTACATGAAGCATTAGAAAAAATGCTATCCGTTGAATTTAGTATATTATCATTTATACCTCTTACGACAGTTTTCAAATCACCTTTTGCAGGTGCAGAAATAATAACCCTCTTGGCACCAGCCTCTAAATGTTTGGAAGAAGATTCGTAATCTCTAAAAAGCCCCGTACACTCTAAGACAATATCAATATCCAGTTCCTTCCAAGGTAAATCTACAGGATTTTTTTTAGAAAATATTTTTATGATGCTACCATCAATTTCAATCTGATTTGACCTTGATTCTACTTTTCCCTGAAATTTTCCTTGAGAAGAATCAAATTCAAAAAGATGAGCTAATGTTTCCACATCAGACAAATCATTAATTGCAACTATTTCTGTATCAATACGTTGAAGCAACTCTCTCAACACTAATCTTCCAATTCTACCGAAACCATTTATAGCAATTCTTTTTTTCATCAATCGTTAATATGTTATTGGAGTACAATTTTAAGCATTTTGTTAACGATATTATACTGTTCTTTGTTTATTTATATGACTGCTTATTTTAAATTTTAAAAATTCTAATTTTAAAAAAAATAATAAAATTAAACCAATTAAAATATAAATTTTTATATTTGCATCCGCTAAAGATTACTGGCCCGTTCGTCTATCGGTTAGGACTCAAGATTTTCATTCTTGCAAGAGGGGTTCGACTCCCCTACGGGCTACCAGTTTTCTCTAGTTTATTTTACAACAATTTTGGCCCGTTCGTCTATCGGTTAGGACTCAAGATTTTCATTCTTGCAAGAGGGGTTCGACTCCCCTACGGGCTACTAATAAAAAAGCTGTTTCTCAGGAAACAGCTTTTTTTATTAAACTCTATCCACCTTTATATTGTTATGTTTTTAATTCATGATTTTGTATTTTTGCAAAATAAAATTTATAGTAATGTCAGCATTATCCATTTTACTATCTGATAGAAATCTCGACCATAAACTTCAGGAAATTGCTCAAAAAGTATATTCAGGAAGCAGAATTAGTGACGAAGATTGTCTTTATTTATTCGACAAAGCTCCTTTAGGTTATTTAGGAGTGTTAGCCAATTTTATCAGAGAAAAAAAGCATGGAAATAACACTTACTTCAATAGAAATTTTCATGTAGAACCTACCAACATATGTTTGTACACCTGTACTTTTTGTTCCTACTCTAGAAGAATCAAAAAAAGAGAAGAGGGTTGGGAATATTCAATAGATGATATAATGGACATTATAAAATCTTATGACAACAAACCAGTCACAGAAGTACATATTGTAGGTGGCGTTTTACCTCAGTATGATTTAGATTTTTATGCTAATTTATTTAAATCGATCAAACAACACAGACCAGAACTTCATGTCAAAGCTTTGACACCCGTAGAATATCACTACATATTTAAAAAAGCCAAGGTTAGCTACGAGGAAGGTCTAAAAATTATGATAGATTCCGGATTGGATTCTATGCCTGGAGGTGGTGCAGAAATTTTTCATCCCGAAATCAGAGATCAAATTGCAGGTGGAAAATGTACAGCAGATCAATGGCTTGAAATACATGAACTATTTCACAAGTTGGGGCATAGATCAAATGCAACAATGCTTTATGGCCACATCGAGGAATACTGGCATAGAGTTGACCATCTCCAAAAATTAAGAGATCTACAGGATAAAACAAATGGTTTTCAAACTTTTATCCCACTAAAATTCAGAAATAAAAATAATGAACTTTCTCATTTAGCAGAAGTCAGTTCAATAGAAGACCTTAGAAATTTTGCTATTAGCAGGATATACCTTGATAACTTTGACCATATCAAAGCTTACTGGCCAATGTTGGGTAGATCATTGGCTCAATTGTCTTTATCATTTGGCGTAAATGACATAGACGGAACAATTGATGATACTACAAAAATTTATTCAATGGCAGGATCTGAGGAACAAAATCCGAACCTTAGCACTGAACAATTAGTAAATTTAATAAAAGAAGTCGGCCGAAATCCAGTTGAAAGAGATACTCTTTATAATGTCATAACAGATTTTGCAAATTATGATTTCAGCCAAGAAAAATCTTCAACAGGATTCCTTGAACTACCGGTTATTCAATAAATAGGTTCATGTTCAAAGATAAAATTAAAGTTTCGGCTGTATCCTACCTCAACTCAAAACCATTTATTTATGGATTAGAGAACAGTAGCATAGGTGACGAGCTGGATCTTTGTTTGGATATACCCTCAGAAACAGCCAGAAAGCTTTTAAATAATGAGGTTGACCTCGGTTTAGTTCCAGTGGCAATCATTCCTCTTTTAAAAAATGCCTCTATCATTTCTGACTTTTGTATCGGATCTCATGGTCCGGTTAAAACAGTTTCCATTTTTTCAAATTCACCAATATTTGACATAAACCATCTAATATTGGATTACCAATCAAGAACTTCAGTATTATTAGCTAGAATTCTATTAGATAAATACTGGAAAATACAACCTAAAGTAACAACTGCAAAACATGAATTTCTGGATGAAATAAAGAATCAGACAGCAGGTTTAATTATTGGTGACAGAACAATTGGATTGGAAAACAAATTCTCATATATCTATGACCTATCAGAGGCTTGGTATAATTTCACTCAACTACCTTTTGTTTTTGCAGCTTGGGTCTCTAATTGCGCAATGGAAGATAATTTCGTAAAAAAATTCAACAGAGCTCTTCATTTTGGATTCGAAAACATAGAGATTGTTGCCAAAGAAAACCAACCATTTTACAAAGATTTTAATGTTCTGGAATATTACAAAAAATATATTTCATATGATTTAAATGCTGACAAAAGAAAAGGAATGGGTCTTTTTCTCGATCATATTAGGAATTTATAATGCTCATAAAAAAAGGGGATTTTCTAAATAGAAAATCCCCTTTTTTTATTGTATATCTATAAACTAATATTTTACAAAACTTCTGGAACTCTTAGCTCCGTTTAAATCTTGAGTTGTCAATAGATAAAGACCGGAATTTAAATTTTCAACGTTCAAACTAATTCTATTTTCACCTGAAACGATATTGAAACTTTCATTTAATACAACTTTACCATCAATCGAAATAATATTAACAGCCAATTCAGAACTTTCATTGTTAAAGAAATCAAGATTCAATACAGATACCGTCGGATTTGGATAAATATTGAGCTCAAGCTTGTTAAAAACCTGTACGGATGTTGGAGTAACAAAAGCCTCAGAAAGTTGAATAGAAGTGGAATTATTTGCATCGCCACTTGTAGTTGAATTACCATTTACAGCTAATCCCGAAACATATAGTCTGATATTATTACCTGGAATATATGAAGGAGCTTTCCATTTGAAGCTAAAGTTATTAGCACTTGAAGGTGTATTTTGTTCCACCGCCACTCTCCCATTGGAAAAAGTTTTAGTAGTTTGACCAGCTCCCAAATTGATAAATGTACCGCAATTCTGGTTTGCTGAATCTGATACCATAATTCCTTGAAATCCATATCTGGAAGGATTACCCGATGCTGCTGCTATTGTTACAGTCACATCATAAGTACTATCCGCATATACTTGAGTAACGGACTGCCCTTGGCTATTATTAAAACTAATGCTAGTAGTAGGATTAAAGGTTCCTCCAGAGTGACAATCAGCACAAGTACCAGTACCAGGAATACCAGCTTTTTCAAGGTTACCAGCAGTACCTGCTCCGCCAGATCTACTGCTCAATGTAATGTAAGCAACAACAGCTGCAACGAAAATGAGTAAAAATTTTGTTTTCATAGTTAGTTAGATTAAAAAAAGTGATAGTTATCGATTCATTATTTCTTCTATTTCTTCAATTTCAATTGGCAGATTACGCATTAAGTTAATTATTCCACCATCTGTAATTAAAATATCATCCTCCAGTCTAATTCCAATTCCTTCCTCAGGTATATAAATACCGGGCTCACATGTAAATACCATACCTGGTTTAAAATCTGTATATCTTTCGCACAAATCATGTACATCTAGACCCAAATGATGCGAAGTACCATGCATGAAATATTTTTTATAAGCAGGCCATTCAGGATTTTGTTTTTCAACATCATGTTTGGTGATCAAACCCAACCCAATTAACTCCGATTCCATGATTTTTCCAACCTCCTTATTATAATCGGTAAGATTATTACCAGGTACGAGCATCGCCTCAGCTGCTTTTTTTACTCTTAAAGTAGCATTGTAGACATCTTTTTGTCTATCGGCAAACTTACCATTAACCGGAATAGTTCTCGTTGTATCAGCAGCATAATTGGCATACTCAGCTCCAAAATCCATAAGAACTAAATCCCCGCTATTTAACGCTTTGTTATTATCATTGTAATGTAAGATACAAGCATTAGGACCACCAGCGATAATCGGAGAATAGGCATGACCATTAGCTGAGTTTCTTATAAATTCATAGACAATGTCTGCTTCCACCTCATATTCAAACATTCTGGGTTTAATATTGTTCAAAACCCTTCTATACGCAGACTCGGTTATATCACATGCTTTTTGTAAAATATCAATCTCAAAATTAGATTTAATCATCCTTAATTTTTTCATCAAAGGAGCTGATCTCAAAATCTGATGTGATGAATATTTTTCTCTTAACTCATTGGCCATCCTTTCATCTTTAACGGGAACTTCACCTGAGGCCCTGTCATTTTCATTCGAATTGAGATAAACTTGATCGGCCAATAAAATCAATTCATTTAACAAGGCAGGCATCGAATCTAACCACATCACTGTTGATATACCTGAAACTTTTGATGCATCTTCTTTTGAATATTTATATCCTTCCCAGACTTTGATATAGTCATTGGTTTGTTTTGTAAAGATAATTTCTTCAAAATCCTTTCCTTTTGGACAATTTGGATACAATACCAAGACTACATCTTCTTGATCAAGGCCTGATAAATAAAATAAATCAGAATTTTGTCTGAAAGGGAAAAAACAATCCCCATTCCTTATGTATTGATCAGCAGAATGAAAAATAGCAATTGAATTTGGTTCAATCAATTCCTTAAATCTTGTTCTGTTCAACTTGAATAAATCACTCGGGATATCTTTATATTTCTTCATAAAATGACTGTATGTATTATTTTAAATTGATTTTAACCAAATAGTAACAACTTGATGGACTAGTCCCCATAAACTAAACAAATAATTCTGAGATAAAAATAAGTTTTTATTGTATTTTTGAAGTAATAAATTGAAAACATTCTTCATTATTGTAACATTCCACAAAGATGTCATCTAATAAATTCGATGAAAAAGTAATTGCTGAAGTCCTAAAGATATTTTCCACCTACCTTGAAAAAAACGGCTTGAGAAAAACACCTGAAAGATTTGCCATTTTAGAGGAAATATATCGCCGAACAGACCATTTTGATGCCGAAGCACTTTACATTCACATGAAAACTCAGAATTATAGGGTAAGCAGGGCAACAGTTTACAATACTCTTGAACTT
Organism: Saprospira sp.; assembly: GCA_044372845.1. Classification (GTDB taxonomy): domain Bacteria; phylum Bacteroidota; class Bacteroidia; order Chitinophagales; family Saprospiraceae; genus Saprospira. Next base: position 7,283 of record JBILRD010000062.1, read on the forward strand.
TTGGTATCTTGTGATTTGGTTAGAAAACATCAATTTGGAAAAAACTTAGCTCAGTTTGAAAAATCATATGGATTTAAACAACATGACCACGCTGTCTGTATTGAGACTGGTATAGTTTTCGAATTCTGTGATCCAAGGATTCAACAGATAAAAGAAACCATCAGCGAATTATTAGGATTTGAAATAACACACCATTCTCTTACTTTTTACGGTTACAGTAAAGAAGCTAAAGATAAGTCAAACAAAAATAAATAAATGTCCTATCAGTTTTTTAAAGAAAAATCAGTTCAAATTCTGGAATTGAACAATTTTTTTGACAACATTGAAAACAGTAAAATTCTCACTGAAATCTCTAACTATATTCAAAATGGAGATATCTATTTTATTATTGATTTTTCAAAAATGGAGTACATCAACAGTACTGGTCTCAGTTTACTTATCAATATTTTAACAAAAGCAAGAAATGCCGGTGGCGAAGTAATTATATCCAATCTCTCTGAAAATATTTCAAAAGTATTGTTAATCACCAGAATTGAAAATCTATTTGAAATTACCCAAAACAACGAAGATGCCTTAGAAAAATTTTCTGCGCTAATCAACGCTAATTCCTAAAGCCATTTTCATAGCCCGAGCCTTCAATAAACATTCTTCATACTCCTTTTCCGCATCTGAATCAAACACGATAGCGCTACCTACTTGAACAGAAAGGTAATTAGTTTTTTTATTGTAGAGAATACTTCTGATGACTACATTAAAATCAAAATCCCCATTCGAATTAATATATCCAACGGAGCCTGAGAACAATCCCCTTTGATTTTTTTCAATTTGATCTATGATCATCATTGACATCAGCTTTGGAGCTCCTGTCATCGATCCCATAGGAAATGTTGACTCCATTATTTCTTTAAATTTTACATGCTCGTCTAATTCGGCAGTAATTCTCGAAATCATCTGATGTACATGAGTAAAACTATAAATACCAAACAATTCTTCAACCTTAACAGAACCAACCTTTGAACATTTTGAAAAATCATTCCTGACAAGATCAACTATCATGACATTTTCTGCTTTTTCTTTTTCACTATTAGCCAAATAATATTTCAAAATTTCATCTTCATCCTGATCTACACCTCTCCTGGTGGTTCCTTTAATAGGTTCAGAAACAATTTTATTTCCCTCCTTGAATATAAATCTTTCAGGACTTGAGCACATCAAATAATGATCTCCAAACCTATAAAAACTGGCATAAGGTGCAG
>JBILRD010000063.1:0-8462 GCA_044372845.1 Saprospira sp.
AAGGCAATCGCTCTGTCATGATAAAATTCATCGATATAACTGTAATCGATTTTGTTGTGTAAAACATTCCCGAGGGAATCCATTACACCCCATTCCGGATACTCGATGACCATTACATTTTTTTCATCTTTGCCAAAACCAAATCTCAAATTGACGGGAGCAAAACTACTGATATGGTAAGCAAAATTATTATAGGTTTCGTTGAAATAGGGCGTTTTATCGGTATTCACAACATTTACTCGACCTTTGGTTGTAAATCTTGCCACCCCGCTGCTAAATTTACCAACATAAACCATGTTCTTCTTTACGACTTGAAAATTTTTATCCAATAGTCCGTAGGAGCCATCTTTAAAAATACAACGTGCAAAAGGTAATGAATCTTCAACAAAATCATTCACATAGATGTACATGTAATCCGGACCACTAATACGCTTACCCACACTATTTTTGATAACGACATACTGACTGCTAGTTTTGACGATTTTTCCCTCCTCTCCCATCATAGAGGTAGATTTTTTTGTATTGAGATTGGCTACAGAATAACCCAGCACGTTATAATTCTGAAAAGAAACATAAATAGGTTTCAGAATAAAACTATCGGCATTGATATTATAAATACCAAATCGATTGTTCTTGTCTATTTTCCAATACAAACTGTCATTCAATTTCTCCCTTAAAACTAAATTATTGACTGCTCTGCCTGACATTCTAGAATTAAAATTCTCAAGTTTCAAAGTTACTTTCAGTGATTTAAAGTTATTATGTTGTACTCTATCTTCAATTTTTCCTTTTCCATCTGTTTCGACTAGTAAAATGCCTTTTTCTGACTTTACTTTGATTTCATTGTTATAAATACTGACATTGGCTTTCATAGGCTCAATAAGCTCTTCCATATCCGTATTAATTACGCCAAACTTATCTTTGATTTGAACGATGGACAGGTTATTTTCAGGATATTCTATCATCGAATACTTGCATGGCAAAATCATCTTTCTTCGATCAATGTCATAAATTCCCCAACTTGCCTCTACACTATCCAATACTTTAACCTTATTTTCAAAATAGGGAACAATTTTTCTAAAATTATCCGTCAAAATATTGCCATCATAATCCACTATTCCGGATTTTTCATCTTCGTAATTGATAATGACATAATTTTCTGTAGGATTTACCTCGAATATTTTAGTCATAATCGCCTTTTTAGACTGCAGATTATATAAGTTTTTACTGTTGTCAATTCTGTAATAAGCAAGTTTTTCACTAACTATTTCGATTTTTTCTGCGCCAGGACTAAAAACAAGATTACCAACCATATCATAAATCCCCCAAAGATTATCCTTCTTGACTAGATAGAAATTCTTCTCAAAAGCTATGGAATCAAACTCGGGTTTTAATACTTCAACCCCAATTCTGGAAACTAATCCTTTCTTATTATCTTTAGTTACAACCAAATGTGCATTATTAGAACTTAAGTTTTGAATATTATCATAACTGGGCTTTAATACCAATCCATTTTCCAAATGAAAAAAGCCGGTTTTATCTCCTTCCATAAAACTGTATTGACCGAGGTCCAAAGATTTTATTTTACCGTTCTCCAACTTTTTTAACTGCTGACCTTTCATGTTATAAAGGTGCCAATTCGTCGATTTTTTTGCTGCAAATACATTGCTGTCAATCCAGGAGATGTATTCAAATTCCGGTTTAATCAACCAGCTACCTTGAGCATCCATCATGCCTACACCTGATTCGGTTCCAACCAACGCTCTGCCTGATTTAAATTGATCGGCAAAGATAAAAGTTGCTGGAATAATCAATTCTCCTTGAGGATTGACATAGCCCCATTTTCCATTTTGCTTTACTGGCAACAATTGGGCAAATAATAATACCGGACTAAATAATATGATGATGAGATGTATCCTTTTCATGGCAGCAAGTTTTAATAGGTTAAACAAAGAAGGGTCGGATTTTTATTTCCGACCCTTATGCTATCAAGAACATATCGTCAGAATATTACTGATGTCTTTGAGGTTATTTACCATAATCGGAGAAGTCTTCATTTTCACAACTATTTTGTCCTTACCAAAAATATTCTTTCCGACTTTTGACATTTCTTTGGAGTCGATATAGGCTACTCGATTTCCGGGAAGTATGGCAATAAGGCTGGTAGGTGTTTCCAATGGCATTCTAAAATTATTCAGCCCCCCTAGTGAATATCGAACCACTGCATTTCTGGTTTTATTGACCAAAAAGAACTGGAGAGCAGGCATATTTTCGGCATAATCAAAGCTTTCTTCGAAATCAACTTTTACTTCCACAGGGTCAGAAACTTCTTCATTTTTCCAAACATCGCAATTGTAAGTGCCCAATCCGCTGATTTCATACATTCTCTGGAAATTTGCCTGATTCTTGATCAATTCATCCCTTTGGTCCAATTCCTTTCTAAGCTTGTCATAATCAGCCAGTTTCTTGTTGAATTGTTCCTTTGCTTTTTCATAATCCTTGCCCTTAAGAACCGGTTTTACTCGGGTTGTGAAGCTCTTATCTCCATTTTTCATTTCCAGTTTGTAATGATCTCCAGCTTGTTCGATATTGATTCTATTCCACTCGGTTTCAAAGGCTGAAGCATTTTTTTCTGGATTGTCTGCATCTTGGGCATTTCCGGAAAACTGCCAAACAACACCTTTGAAAACTGATAACTCTGGAAATTTTTTGTAATCAACATCCATATCAAAGATAAACTTGTTGCTGCTGCCCATCTTGACCGGCTCAACAGGTTGACAACTGTAACGTTGTTTTTTGATTTTTTCAAGTTCTTCTTTTCTCTTCAGATTGATCTTCGGTTCATCATTTTCACTGAGGGTTTTCCATCTGCCATTGTCATCGCCAAGTTTGAAAAAATCGTACTGATTGCCATCTCTGTAAGAAGCCATATTGACATTGATTCGCTTGTCATCTTTCAACTTAATGTCTTGACCATTAAACTTACCTCTGATTTCGAACATTCCAGCTGATTCCATATAGGCTCCATTGTCTGGATTGTGCATCGGAATACCTGCCATAATAATTTCTGAAGCATCATGAAACTCTCTGAAATTGATTTGAACCTTTCCCTTGATTGGATTTCCGTTCATATCCGTAAAAGAATTTGCAGGAATGGTAATTTCCGTTCCTGTTTCTTCAATGAAGATTTTCTGCTCTTTGGAAGCATCAACACTGTAATTTTTAAATGGAAGATCCAGTCCATTAAAAGCAGGTTTAATGCTCAAATCTTCGCCGTAAAAACTTTTTGAATTTAACTTAGCAGCATTGTCTCCTTTTTTCTTGATTTTAAATAATGATTTGTCTGTGTTGCAAGCAACTACAAAAACAAGCAAAATAGCTGTAGATAGTCCTATTTTAACAATTTGATTCTTCATAATAAATTCTTTTAGATGTGAATAAATTTGGCAGCCTGTATTTATTACGATGCACTTGAATTATTATTGTATATTGTATGAAATATTTTAAAAATTTATTTAGCAATACCCACAGAAATGGAATTTAAAGTACATGTAAAAACTATATATAACTGTTCATTGGAAAAAGCATTTAAATCTGCAATGCTCTGCGATGTTTCGAAAATCCATACAGGTTATGGTATAATGCCTAAAGTCACCCATTGTACCGATGATGAAAACTGGGGAAAGCAGGGATCTACTAAAAAAATTCATGTCGCCAGATCGCTGACACAAAAAGGAGGATGGGCATCAGTTGATAAAATTATAGAGAGAGTCGAAAATGACTATTGGAAAATCGAGGTCAGCGAATTTAAGGCCTGGATGTTGGGTTTTTATAAATTTGAAGGCACCTGGGAAACCGTTGAACTGGAAAAAGACAGGATTCAAATCAACTACACCTATATACTCTTTTCAAAAGGAATACTGCTTTACCCCTTTCAATTGCTGTTTGCAAAAATGTTCTGGAAGAGATATATGACAAGAGTATTGGAAAATATTCGGCAACTGATTTTAAATGAAGAACCATATCTGTTTGATTGATGTTTTATCGATGTGCTTATGACTCATTTCTGAATTTAAAGCGTAATTTTATATCCAATTCCAAAAAAACTAACAATGGCCTATTCCGTAGCAGCAGAAGAAGAACAAAAAATTTCTGAAATCAGTACCGAGATCCGAAAAGCAGGAAATGATATTAAGACAAGGTTTCCAATATTTAAGCATCAGAATGTGATTGGCTTTTTGATTTTTTCAATAAGCGTTCTTTTCATTTTTAGCTGCTCATATTTTTGGTTTCAAAATATTTTACCTAGCTGGGCTGCTATCCTGTTGATAGCTTTTGGCACTTCGATTTTACATGAATTGGAGCATGATCTGATTCATCAGCAATACTTCAAAAAAACTCCGCTTCTAAGCAATTTTATGCTTTTAGTAGGCTGGATATTAAGACCACTGACCGTCAATCCATGGTTTAGAAAATACTGGCATATTCACCATCACAAGAATTCAGGTTTGAAGATTGACATCGAAGAAAGAGGAATCACCAACGGAGAAAAATGGAGCTTGATCAGATTGTTGGTAACTCCGGATTTAATGCTTGGTTTTTTATCCAGAAACAATAAAATGAAGAAAGAGATTAGCGAGGAATATGAAAAGGGAAATCTGACGAAAAAAGACATTCAATTTCTAAGAAAAACGACAATTTGGGGATTCCTACCTTTTGGTGTGATTCTTCATTTTGTCTGGTATGCTTATCTGACTTATCATATTCTATATTTTTTCAACATCAGCTGGCTGAGCAGTTGGAAAACATTTATACATTTTACCCATCCGATTGTCATATTATTGATCATTCCCAATCTTTTGAGACAGTTTTGCCTTCATTTTATCAGTTCCAATATGCATTACTACGGTGATGTGGAAGAAGGTAATATTATACAACAAACACAGGTGCTCAATACCTGGTGGACCATCCCTTTTCATATTTTTTGCTTCAACTTTGGAGCCACGCATGCCATTCACCATTTTGTGGTCAATGAACCCTTCTACATCCGACAACTAACAGCAGCCAAAGCGCATAAGGTCATGAGAAAAAATGGTGTCAGATTTAATGATGTTGGGACTTTTGGCAGAGCGAACAGATGGGGTAAAGCGTAGGGGAATAACTAAGGTTTGAGTTTAATAGAAATCTAATTACCGTAAAGATTTTTCTATTTTCTTTACATATAATTTTCCTAATGTATAGAATTTGTTATTTTCAATACAAAAGAGTTTATCTTATTTTATAAGTTTTAAAATCAAAAATTGAAAGAAAATGATAGTTTGATGGAACCTACTTCATACCCCATCCAAGCCAAACTCCATCGCACACTCAAAACTGATCCGCCTTCTCTCCACCGGATGTTCCAATTCAATCCACTCGGCATGCAGGCAGAGGCGCTTGTCTTTCGAGCCGTATAAGTCATCTCCGACAATCGGAGCATTTAAACCCATCGAATGAGCAGCATGTACGCGCAGCTGATGTGTCCTGCCGCTATGCGGATAAAAATGGATTAAGGTTCTATTATCTGATTTTTTTACAATCTTCCAATGGGTTAGCGCAGGTTTTCCTTCCTCGAAACTAACAATCTGATTGGGTCGATTGAGATAATCTCCCGCCAAGGGCAATTCTATTTTTCCTTCCTCTTCTGTTACAAGACCTTCTAGTAGAGCCAGGTATCTTTTTTTGACTGTCCTTTTGATGAATTGTTTCTGTAAAGCCTTGTAGATTTCCGGATTTTTAGCAAGCAGCATTATGCCCGAAGTATCCATATCCAGGCGATGCACGACCATAGGTTTTTCAGTTCCTCTATAATGGGCTTGCATACGCGTTAAAACAGAATCGCTGATGGTTCTTCCAGGAACGGATAATAGTCCTGATGGTTTATTGATGACGACCATGTAATCATCTTCATAGACTATCTCTATTGTTTTATTTGCAGCCTGTTCCAAAAGCAAAGGAGAAGGATCCATCTCTATTCCTTTCAGCATGTGAGTCAGAATAGGCTGACATTTACCAATACAGGCCGGATAATACTGTTTATGATGCCTGACTTCTGATTTTGAAGACATGCCCCACCAGAATTCTGCCAGGGCAATCGGCTTCAGACCATACTGAAAAGCGTATTGAAGCAGTCTCGGAGCAGCACACTCCCCTGCTCCGGATGGCGGTTGCTTGATTGCCGTATCTGAAAATATTTCGTCCAGACCTTTTTTTTCACCAGCTAGATTCAGAAATTGAAATCCCTGGTAAATTTTTTGTTGTAAGTCTTTGGACAATAACTTACGTTGATTTTTTAAACTGTCAATTTGTTCTTCTTTATCTTTTATGGCATTTGAAATGCTCTCCAGCCTTTCATGCCAGTTTTTTTTTGTCCTTTTGAAATGATAACTCAAATCGATACTTTCCTTATTCAAAGTTGCATTCAAAGCTTCAAAATCTTCTGGACTAAGTGTGAATTCCGCCTCGGTTCGTTTTAAATCTCTGGCTTTTTTGGCATTTTTTTGAGCCTTCTGCAAATTAGAAAGCTCCTGTTCCGCTTCTTCGCTCAATTTTTCATAGTTGATTTTCAGCTGCTGAAAATCTGCATTATTTTCCAATGCTTCCAGTTCGGCGCTCATCAAATCATATTCTCTGACGCCCTTTTGGTAAAAACCATCTGCATCCCAAAAATCATTGATAGACGGAACAAAGGGAAAACCTTTATCGGGAATAGAAGTATTTCCTGAAAATGCCGCCAGATAGCCCAAACTTTTATCCTTCTTTTGTGCCACCAAAACGCCAAACATTCTACCTCTACTTAAAGGGTTTTCCTGTTCGCCGAGTCCAAATTCCCAACCATAAGAAGCTGCTGATTTTACCAGAAATTCCTGAAGTTCCCTAACCGCCAAAACCGACAGTGGATGTGGATCATAATAAAATGGAAAGGTAAACCTGGAGGGTAATTCTATCCCTTCAACAGGCTCTTGAAAATGGATGAAACAGTCTGGATTTTCAGAAATAGACATTGAAATTGATTATTAAACTCAAAGATATATCCATTAGATCAATAATTGATTATTTTAAGGTCTGCAAACAAATTTATTAGATCAAAATTGCCCATGAATAGTTTAGAAGCACTCCAGGAAGCCGAAAGAAAAGCTCAGATTCTTTTTGATGAAATCCAGAATCGTGGCCTAATTAGCCCTGAAAAAACGGAACGACAACTAAATGAGGAAATCTACCAGCTGGCTTTTGATTTGTTTAGTATCGACAAATACTGGCATAAAAGAATCGTTCGTGCCGGAGCCAATACGCTTTTACCTTACAAGGAAAATCCTGAGGATCTGAAAATTCAGGAGGATGATATTCTTTTCCTCGATTTTGGTCCTGTTTTCGAAGATTGGGAAGCCGATGTCGGAAAAACCTATGTTTTGGGGAATGATCCAAATAAAATAAAACTGCAAAAAGAGGTAGAACTGGCCTGGCATGAAGGAAAGGCTTTTTATGATAAGAATAAAATGGAGCTGACCGCTGCTGATTTGTATAATTTCACGACAGCGCTTGCTGAAAAATACGGTTGGAAATATGCCAATCGACATTGCGGACATCTAGTAGGAAAGTTTCCTCATGAAAGAATTCTAGGCGACGACATCATCCATTATATTCATCCCGAAAATCATCGTCTGATGTCAGCGCCGGATCAATTCGGAAATGAACGCTACTGGATTTATGAAATCCATTTTGTAGATGAAACATTGGGAATCGGAGGTTTTTTCGAACAGCTATTGTCTTAACAAGAATTGATTGTCAGAATTATTTCTTGACATTTAAATCTATTTCCAATTCATTATCCCAGTCAGCTCTGAGACTAACTGGTTTTGGACTGCTAAGCACTTCACTCTGAATTTTTTGCAGATAATTTCCTGTTGTAAGGTATCCATTTTTATCTTTATCATGGATCAACTGAACGCTATACTTAATGGGTTCCAACAGAGGATAATCGAATTCAACAGCGCTCGCATTGCTGAAACTATTCTCGGCGACCAACCTGTTTTTCTCATCTTTCAATTGAATAATATAAGTCATCGAGGAATCAGCGTTCAGAATTTTAAGCTTTAAATTCCCAAAGTCACGTTCTTTTTGCTGCCAACATTTTCTATATAGCGTATCCGGATTTGTCTCGCCCAAAAAATCGACCAAAGCACCAGGTAAAAACAGGAGCTCAGCTTTACTAATCTCTGTTGGATTATTGATTTTGAGATTTAATTTTTTTGGATGGCTGGAGTCCAATGCAATTTCGAAATCAATCTTTGTACCAGTAGAATCTCTCAAAATAATTTTCTCAAGGTCCTTAATTTCGCCCATAGCTCTGTTGAATTCAATGCCATTGTTAAATTTTGGATGTAGATTTAACATTGGTAAAGTATCCTTAAGTAATTTAATTT
>JBILRD010000064.1:0-8434 GCA_044372845.1 Saprospira sp.
GGGACTTTGCTTGCCGCTAAAGCATCATTCAGAAATTCTCTAACCATTGTACCGGTTATTGTAGGAGGATATATTCTTTATGGAATTGCTATGCTATACAGCAGGATTTTTAACTACAGAAAGATAAATATTTACCTGACATTGATCCTTTTGATGTCGGCCATTACCAATATCTTTTTAAATATGAAATTTATACCGGATTTTGGATATAAAGCTGCTGCCTATACTACCCTATTTTCCTATTTATTGATGGCAATTGCCTCTTGGGCAATATGTAGTTTCTGGTTAAAAATGCCTAAATTACCAATAGCTAAAATTATTTTATCCACTTTGCCTATTCTTGGAATTAGCGTTCTCTTTTATTATTTCAAATTGGAAGGAATAGGGATGAATCTCCCAATTATTATAGTGAAATTATTGATCTTTTCTTTTGTCGGGTTATCTCTTTTCTACAAAACCATCGTAAGAATTTTACTCCGAAACTAGTTGGATATAAAATTGAAATCTCCATTTTTTAAAAGGATTTGTAAAGATTGTATCAATTTATCCTTGAATTTTTTCATTGATTTTATTCATAATTTTTTCTTCGTCCAAATGATATTTTTCACAGAAATATGAAATGTTATCCGAATAAATTATTTTATTTTTTTCATCTAAAATCAGCTTCCTGCTCTTGATTTCATTTAAGAATTCTAAGGATGATATCCTGGAAATAAACTTTAGGGTCTCTCGCTTTATTCTTTGATCTTTTACAGTTTTGTATAATATAAATAAATCGGTCAATAACTCATCTGGACTACCTGCGGAGTTCATGATCTCTAACCCCAATAAAATCATATTATTATCATTACTTTCTAACAACTTTCTTATTTGATTTATTTGCTGGGAAGAAACATCAGAATCCTCAAGAAAAGGTTTATCGATTATATTAAGTTGTTTAAAAAATAATTTTTCTGTTAATAATGTAAGATTGTCAAGCATTCTCAATTCTTTGTCAGAAAGTTCAGCTCCGGGTCCTACAATCAAATGTGTTGTACTTTTACTGATATTATTATGAAGACTAATCCCATTTTTCTCAAGTCTTAATTTTACTCTACCTCTCAACTCTTCAGTTTTTCCTTTTATTACTACTGTAGAACCCTTCATTATTGGATCTTCCATGGATTCCCTTAGCATAATATCCTCCAATAATTCTAGTGCTTTGTTAACGATAGAGCTTATTCCGGATTTTAACAACTCTATTAAGTCATACTTATCAAAAGTCTTAATTTGTTTTGGTTCGTTGATAAGTTCCAGCATAAAGTCAATATATTTTGTATCATATCTCTTTTTAAGATAGCTTCTAAAAAAACTATCAAACAATACAACTTTTGGATATTTTTCAGGATTTTTTCCACTTATTTTTAACTCTTCCAACAATGGCATTTCAAAAAGCTCTTTTGGTGTTTGGTTGATTATTACTGCTGGTAATGTTAGTTTCTTAAGATGCTTAAATTTTGCTAAACATTCGGGAAAAACATTGAGAGGGTTGTTTGACAAATCTAATTCGATCAATTGATGATTATACTTAACATCTAATGATAGATGCTTGATTGAATTATTTGACAGATATAAAAATTTGAGATTTGGTAACATGAATATCTCCACTGGCAAATCACCTCTATATTTTTGAAGACTTCCTGACAAATCCAAGGACTCAAGCTCCTGAAATTTTAAAAGATCAGTCCATTTTATTTTTTTATTAAAATTATTCTTTGATAGATTTAATCTTTTAAGATAAGTTAAATATTCAATTCCTAAAGGCAATTCTTTCAATCGAGAATTACAAATGGTACAATATTTAACTCTATTAAAAAACTCAAAGCTTGCTATTGTCTTTAGGCTAGGGCAGTTCCTTATAAATATTTTCTGCAAATGAATCAAACCTTGTATTTCCTCTGGCAAGGAAACAATATTTTGCAGATTATTGATCTCAAGGTTTTCCATATTTGGCTCATTCAGAATATGTTCCCTGATTTCTTCTATCTCTTTCTTTAAATTGTTTGAATAATATTCTTGCATTCAAATTATTTTCTTTTCACTCCATCTTTTATAGAATTGGATCTTAACTGAACCTCATTTTTTGATTTTTCGAGTAAGCAGTTAATATCTGAACCCCAGCAAAACCTCGAATCTTCCGGATATGCTTTTGGCAACCATAGGATATTGTTCTCAGCTGACATTTGAAATCTGCCATCATTTATAAATTTTGAATAAAAATACTGGTAGATGTAATAACTGGACAGTTGTGTAAATACAAAAAACATAGCAACTAAAAAGCCCAGAATCTTAAAGTATTTTATTATTAAGTTTTCAAATAACAAGTAACTACCTAGAATTGATATGGTTGCAAAATAGCCATAGGCAAATCTTGGGTCAGGTGCTTTCAACAACCAAAGTACAATACAAAAAAATAAAGTTAGGAGTAGAAATAAATTAGTTGATCTCGCTTTAAATATCAAAGCGGTGATACCTAATGTCAATGAGGTTGAAATAATCAGCTTATCAATTATTCTCAAGTTGTAAAAAAACCAGTAATATATTTTTTGAAAGATCGGCATAGTGCTATTATCAACTGCATTGTCTGAGTATAAGACAAACGCCATATCCGTTATTATCTTATTGAGGTCGATGATGATTTTATGTGGCAGTTTCCAATCCAATTTAAAAAGATCAATATTTAATGGGAAAATTGGATAACCCGTCAATAAAATATTCCTGATAATCCATGGCAATAATACAAGCCCGATAATTGTTGTAGATAAAAACAAAAACCTGTATTTTTTTAGCTTTATCCAATGATAGAACATAAAAATTACTACTGGAAATAAAAAAATTCCAGATAGTTTTATGGTCACTAGAAAAGCCCAGAGTAGGGTAATAATAATAAAATTCAGATCGGTATTTTCCCTTTCTTTCCTAACATCCAAAAAAAGAGAAATAATAAAAAAAGTAAAATAAATTGTAGCCAAATCTGCCGAAGGCGCTATCAAATGATAAGCGAAAAAATGAGGTATAGAGGCAAAAACGAGAAAAGCTGCTTTAAAATAATTTTGTAATGATGTTTTTCCCTTTATAATTGAATCTAAAGCAGGTAGGCAATACAATAATAACAAGGTAAAAAGAGAAGCATTTATATGATTCGACTCTTGACTAGTCAAAAAACTAAAATTGAATAGTGCACTCAATAAATGCCAGTGAGAGTTGAATCCCATCTGCAAACCTAAATTTCCTGCTCCAATTAAAACTCCAAATTCTTCTGTTAACTTTATGAAAGGTGCATGGTAATTACCTTCGTCAATACTTATACTTTGCTGACTTGAAAAAAACAAAATAAACGTTATTGAAGCTAAGAGTAGAATCTTAATATACCTGTCCAGCTCATATAATTCTTTTATTTGAAAAAACAGGTTATTCAACAGGCGTTTATGCTTCCAAAAAGCTAATAAAAAGGCAACAATAATTACTATAACATTAGCTGTTAAACCTAGTCCAATAAATAAACTTAATATCGCAGAAATTATACTTATAATTGCTAAACCTACCATTGACTTAGCAACAGGATTAATTATTATTTGCTCCTTTTCATTGGGAAAAACAGAATTTCCATATACAAAAGATATAGTAATTATGTAAATAGATTTTAGCAATAAAAAAAGCATAAAATATAATCAAAAAGAAGGCGAATAATAAAGTATATATAGACCTATTACGAGGAAAAAATAAATATAAAGCCTTTTTTTTACTATTTTTCAATACATTTGTGAATAATCCTTGAATCTATTCATGGGTAATAAAAGAATCCAAAATAATATTTTCTGATAAATGGAAAACCAGACGATAATCAATAAATTATCCATAGTCATACCAGCTTATAACGAAGGAAGGACAATCCATAGAATTCTCAATCGTGTTAAAAATGTAGTTTTGCCAAATAATATCGAGAAAGAGGTCATCATTGTTAATGATTGCTCTAAAGATAATACTGAAGAGGCGATTGAAAATTACATTTTAGCAAATCCTGATTTATCGATCAGATATTTAAAACACGAAAAAAACAAAGGTAAGGGGGCAGCTTTGAGAACTGGTATTGAAGGTGCGACAGGTGATTATTTAGTGATACAAGATGCAGATCTGGAATATGATCCTGAAGAATATGTTATCATGCTTAAACCTATTCTAAACGGATTTGCAGATGTAGTATACGGAAGTAGATTCATAGGCGGAAAGCCTCATAGAATTTTGTTTTTTTGGCATTCTATTGGAAATAAAGTCCTTACAATAATGTCCAACGCATTGACTGATTTAAATTTATCAGATATGGAGACTTGCTATAAAATGTTCAGGACGGATATCATTCAACAAATTGTACTAAAAGAAAACAGGTTTGGGTTTGAACCTGAAGTGACTGCAAAAATAGCCAGAGTTCCAAATATTAGAATTTACGAAGTAGGTATATCTTACTATGGAAGAACTTATGCTGAAGGTAAAAAAATAGGCATGAAAGATTTGTTCAGAGCTATTTACTGTATGATTAAATACAATCTATTTACTTCCAAAAGAAATATGTTTAAAAATGGCGCATTTACCAGATCTTGATCCAAACGATCCAGTCGGCTTAGAAACCTTAGAAGCTTTATCAGAAGCAGACAAGTTAAACGAATGGATGTTTAAAACTATTAGCCCCTTTTGCGAAGGTCCTATATTAGAGATTGGTTCTGGAATTGGGAATATCTCTCAATTTTTTCTCAAAGACGGTTTTGACATAACTCTTACTGATCTTCGTCCAGAATATTGCAATCTCCTAAAAAATAAGTTTGAAAACAATAAAAACGTTATTGCAATCAAACAAGTAGATTTAATAGATCCGGAATTTGATATAAAATTTTCTGATCAATTAGAAAAATACCAAACTGTATATGCATTAAATGTTGTGGAACACATAGAAAACCACAGTCTGGCATTAGATAATTGCTATAAACTTTTAAAGAAAGGTGGTAATCTCATTATTCTTGTACCAGCCTATCAGTTTTTATTTAACAGTTTCGACGAAGAATTGGGACATTTCAGAAGATATACCTCTGGTACTTTATCCAGTTTATTTAAATCTTCAAAATTTAATATTATACACAAACAATACTTCAACCTTGCTGCCACTTTTGGATGGTTTTTTTATGGAAAAGTATTAAATAAAAAAATTTTACCAAAGGGCCCAATAAATACTTACAATAAGTTAGTTCCTATATTTAAACTCATTGATAAAATTGTATTTAACAGAATAGGTAACTCCGTAATCATCGTAGGAAAAAAATAAAATCATCAAGTTAACTAATTTATATAATATGAACTTCAGTAAACTTCTTCCTCATGTTGCAGTCTATTTCATTTTAATGATGGCTGCTTTTTTTTATTTCAAGCCAATTGTTTTTGAAGGAAAATCACTACCTGAAAGTGATAATGTTCAAGCAAGGGGCATGCAAGCAGAATGTCATAAATATGAAAAACTAGAAAATAAAAATATTAACTGGACTGATCAGGTTTTCATGGGAATGCCTACCTATCAAATTTATGGAAACTATAATAGTAATCTCGTAAAACAGTTTTGTGAAGCAGTTTTTATGTTTAAAATGCCAGTCAATACACCTCATGTGATGTTATTTTACATGATGTTCTTTGCTTACTTAGGGCTTCTGGCATTTGGAGTTGACAAATGGATTTCTCTTATAGGTGCCTTATCGTTTGGATTTGCAACCAATAACCTAGTTTTATTTGAAGCCGGACACTCTACAAAATTACATGCAATGGTTTATATGGCACCTATATTGGCAGGTACCTTTATGGCTTTCAAGGGACGAATTTTTGTTGGTTCAGCAATTGTTGCATTTTGCTTAGCGGCTCAGCTTGGTGCCAACCATCTTCAAATTACCTATTATACTTTTTTGATGATGGGATTTTTAGCACTTGCATTTTTAATTCATAGTGTTATTGATAAGAAAATATTAACCTTTTTTAAAGCATCTGGATTATTGGCCATTGCAGCTGTACTGGGTGTATTGTCTAACTTATCTTTACTGTGGACTACTTATGAATACTCATCTGAAACAATTCGAGGCGGAACTGAACTTAAAACTTTTGTTTTAGAAAAAAGTGATCTCGAAGATTTAAGTAAAAAAGGTTTTTCACCTGAAGATGTATTGAAAATCAATCAATTTGGTATTACTGACAGAAGTATCAAAACAGAAAAGCAATTTCTTAATTATGTTACAGCTGCTATTGGTCCTGAAAAAACAAAGCAGTATAAAAATGATATTTTAACATTATCCTCTACTGCATCTAATAAAGGTCTTGACAAAGGATATATTTTTGATTGGAGCTATGGTATATTGGAAACTTTTACTTTGATTGTTCCAAATTTTTATGGGGGATCCAACAGTAAATATTTTGCAGATGATGCCTCTAAATCAGGTATTCAAATTGGTGAGACTAATTCTGCCAAAGCACTAGAAAATATGATGAGAAATGCTGATCCTCAGCAAAGAGAAAATATTTTTCAGGAACTATTTCAATTGACTTCTCAATATTGGGGAGCACAGCCTTTTACAAGTGGTCCAGTGTATTTAGGTGCAGTCATTTGTTTGCTATTTATTCTTGGGCTCTTAATGGTTAAAGGTCCGGTAAAATGGGGGTTAGGATTAGTTGCTATTTTCTTTATTGTATTATCCTGGGGTGATAACTTTAAAGTATTCAATTATTTTATGGTGGATCATTTTCCTATGTATAATAAATTCAGAGCAGTAACAATGGCACTCGGTGCAGTTCAGATTATTGCAGTAATTATGGCAATGCTTGGGCTTTCTGCTTTTATAAATCATAAAGAGGAAGATGCATTAGCTGGTAAAAACAATGGTCTATTTTTAGAATTACTACTTTCAAAAATTGGCATTAAGTCTACGAGAACTAATTATTTATATATTGCTTCAGGTATTACCTTAACTTTCGTTTTGTACGCTTTAATGTATGGATATACAGGAGATATGACAGGAGCAAATGACGGAAGGTTAATTGATCTTGCTTCAAAATCTCCATTCGGAGCAGAATTTTATAATGCTATTAAAGAAGATAGGGCTAATTTAATTGTCAATGAAAGTATAAGATCTCTTGTCTACATTTTATTAGCAGCGGGCACTTTATGGATTTATGCTTCAGGTAAAATTAAGCAAACTGTTTTTGTTATTGCCTCTATTGGAATTTTAACAGCTGTAGATTTAATATCAGAAGATTTGGAGTATGTTAATGAAGAAAGTTTTGAAAGAAAAGAAAGTGTAGTATTTACACCTGAAGCCACACCTGCAGATTTACAAGTTATGGATGATAAAACTTTACATTTTAGAGTTTATGATTTAATGGCCGGTATGAGAAGTCCTAAGAAACAGAGAGGAGCTCCATTTCAAAATTCTGAAGCTGCTTTTTTCCATAAAATAATTGGAGGTTACCATGCGGCTAAACCAATAACTATTCAAGAAGTTAATGAAATATATTTTAATAGAAATCAACCAGATGAAACAATGCTTAAAATTCTAGGTATGATGAATGTTAAGTATATTTTGATGGAACCTAGCAGGCCAATGATAAATGATATGGCTATGGGTAATGCATGGTTTGTAGACTCCATAAAATATGTGAATACTGCCGAAGAGGAAATTTCATCTCTTGAAACTTTAATACCTTGGATTGAAGTTGTTACAAGAAAAAACAATAGTAATTATTTAAACGGGTTTAAAAATAAAAATGATAGTGGTGATTTTATTAAGTTAACAAGTTATCACCCAGAAAAACTAGTATATAATAGTAATACAGCAAATGAAAGATTTGCAGTATTTTCAGAAATATATTACCCACCTCACAAAGGTTGGAATGTATACCTTGATGGTAAATTAGTAAAAGAAGGTTTCATTAAAGTTAATTACCTTTTGAGAGGTATGAGAATACCTGCTGGTAAACATACAATTGAGATGAGATTTGAACCTAAGTCTTATTCATTAGGAGAAACTAGTGCTTTAATAAGTTCTTTAGTTATTCTAATATTATTTGTAATTGTTGGGTGGATAAGCTTTAATAAAATAAGAAATATAAAAGCAAATTCTGAAAATATTAATTTGAATATCAACCCTAAGAAAACAAGCAAATAATACATTATTACAAATATCAATAATAAAAGCCGATTCACTGTATAGTGGATCGGCTTTATTATTATTTCTTACCCTTAAATTATTTGTAATATCATAAATAATAGAGTTAGACTGTTTAAAGGATAGCTATATTACCCAATGATGTATTTATACTAAGATGATAATTATAATCTTTACAATCTTTAATAATAATTCCAGCAATATAA
>JBILRD010000143.1:0-5758 GCA_044372845.1 Saprospira sp.
TGTTCATGTTTTCTGAAAAGGTCGGTATGGGATTACCAATCTGGTTGCCTAAAGGTGCCGCTTTGAGAAACAGACTTCAAGACTTTCTAACCAAAGAACAGGTTAAAAGAGGTTACCAATTAGTGGTGACCCCTCATATCGGGCATAAAAATCTATACATCACTTCCGGTCACTACGAGAAGTATGGCAAAGACAGTTTTCAACCTATCGGTACCCCAAGAGAGGGAGAGGAGTTTATGTTAAAACCGATGAACTGTCCGCATCACTGTGAAATATTCGCCAATAAACCTCATTCTTACAAGGAATTGCCTTTGAGAATTGCTGAGTTTGGTACTGTATATCGATATGAACAGCATGGTGAATTGCATGGATTGTCCAGAGTACGCTGTTTTACGCAGGATGATGCGCATTTATTCTGTACGCCAGATCAATTAAAGGCGGAGTTTCTAAATGTTCTGGATTTGACCATGTTGGTGTTCAAGAAAATGGGATTTTCTGACTTTACAGCACAAATTTCACTAAGAGATCCTGATAATCCGACCAAATATATCGGTTCTGATGAAAACTGGAATGCTGCCGAATCTGCCATCATTGAAGCTACTCAAGAAGTTGGTTTAGAAACCGTAACTGAGCTTGGTGAGGCTGCATTTTATGGTCCAAAACTGGACTTTATGGTCAAAGATGCCTTGGGTCGTTCCTGGCAGTTGGGAACCATTCAGGTGGATTACAATCTTCCTGAAAGATTCCAGTTGGAATATACAGGTGCTGACAATCAAAAACACCGACCTGTGATGATTCACAGAGCGCCATTTGGTTCTATGGAGCGCTTTATCTCTGTCTTGATTGAGCACACTGCAGGTAAGTTTCCACTTTGGTTAACACCAGAACAGTATGCAATTTTACCGGTTTCTGATCGTTTTATCGATTATGCCAATCAGATAAAATCTCAATTGGAAGAACATGATATTCGTGGATTTGTGGATGATAGAAATGAAACACTGGGTCGAAAGATTCGCGATACTGAAGTAAAACGTATTCCAATGATGTTGATCATCGGTGAAAAAGAAGCAGAAAATGGACAGGTTTCTGTTCGTATGCAAGGCGTTGAATCAGGCGACAAAGGTGCGATGACTATTCAGGAATTTATCGGATTTTTCAAAGGATTGTTGACGGGAGAGTAGGGAATTCCTTACTTTGAATATACATAATAAATCCCCCAAAAACTTTAAGTTGATGGGGGATTTATCATTTTTTTTTAAATCTTAACTCATCATTTCCATCTCCGCTTCTCTGCTGATTTTTCTAACCATTCCCAATAGTATTCTTCCTTTTCCACCGACTTCAACAAAATGGTTGATGCCATTGGCTGTCATATTTTCGATGATTTGTTGCCAACGAACCGGACCAGTCAATTGATTGATTAAATTGATTTTTATATGCTCAACATCCGTAACAGGTTGTGCATTGATGTTTTGATAAACAGGACAGAAAGGAGTACTGATGATGGTGTTTTCAATGGCTTTTTGCAATTCTTCCTGGGCGCTTAGCATCAATGGAGAATGAAATGCTCCACCTACACTTAAGGGAATAGCTCGTGCACCTTTCTCCGCTAATTGTCTAGAGGCTTCTTCAACCCCTTCTATGCTGCCTGAAATAACCAATTGTCCTGGATTGTTATAATTTGCCGCTACGACAACATGCTCTTTGATACCGGCACAGACATCTTCTACGATACTGTTGTCGTTAATCATTATGGCTGCCATTGTACCAACAGTTTTTTCGCAAGCTGACTGCATCGCCATAGCTCTTTTGTAAACCAGTTGCAAACCGTCTTCAAATTTCATCGCTCCAGCAGCTACCAAAGCGGTAAATTCTCCCAAGGAATGTCCTGCAGTGGCATCCGGTCTAAGGTTTTCTCCTTTTGATAAATAAGTGATGATGGAATGTAAAAACACAGCCGGTTGAGTGATTTTGGTCTGACGAAGATCTTCTTCTGTTCCTTCAAACATTACTTGAGAAATGTCAAATCCAAGAATTTCATTGGCTTGAAGAAAAAGTTTTTTTGCTGTTTCTGAACTTTCATATAAGTCTTTGCCCATTCCTTGAAATTGAGCACCCTGACCAGGGAATATATAAGCTTTCATATTGTTTAGGTTTTATTTTAAGGACTAATATTTTAAATAATTATTCACCCATCTGAACAATCTGTGTTGGATCCAGTGATTCATTTCTAATAGCAATCTGTCGTAAAGTATTTCTGGCTATTTGCATAAAAGCCTCTTTGGTTTGAGGTTCATCATTCAAGATAGCAGGTAAACCAGTATCTCCGCCTTCACGAATATCTTGAACAAGAGGTACTTGTCCCAATAAAACGCTATTGGATTCCTTGGCAAGCAATTTTCCTCCACCTTGTCCGAAGATATAATATTTATTATTTGGCAGTTCAGCCGGTGTAAACCAGGCCATATTTTCAACCACACCCAGAATCGGAACATTGACATTTGGCAATCGGAACATATTCATTCCTTTGATAGCATCAGCCAGCGCAACTTCCTGAGGAGTGGTTACCATGACAACTCCAGTGACAGGTACAGTTTGTACCAATGTCAACTGAACATCACCAGTACCTGGAGGCAAGTCAATCACCAAGAAATCAAGTTCCGGCCACATACAATCATTGAAAAACTGTTTGATAATGGCTGCCAATCTTGGACCTCTCAAAACGACCGCTTGATCTGCTTCGATGATATATCCGATAGAAATAGTAGGAATTCCAAATTTTTCGATTGGAACAATCTTTGGTTGCCCATGAACATCTTGAACCTTCGGTCTCTGACCTTTTAATCCAAACATAGTCGGCAAGGAGGGACCGTAAACATCGGCATCCATCAATCCAACTTTGGCGCCTAAAGCTTTTAATCCCAAAGCCAAATTAACTGCTACAGTACTCTTTCCTACACCACCTTTACCTGATGCTACAGCAATGATATTCTTGATGTGTGGAACAATACTGTTCGGTCCTTTCTGAGCTTCTTCTGTTTTTGCTTTAACATGAATATGCACTTCAGCATCCGGATAGATATTATTAACTGCTTGGATACAGGCAAAATTCAATTCGTTCTTTGCTGGGCTGTTCAAACTGGATAAAACCAGCGTAAAACTTATATTATTTCCTTCTGTTTGGAGGTTTTCGACCATCCTCAAACTGATGATATCTTGTCCTGTCTGAGGGTCCAATATTTTTCTTAATGCTTCAACTATTTGTTGTTTATCGATTTCCATGTTTTTATTTTATCTATGACTTTTGAATTAAGTAGTAGAACAGTTTATGCATCATTTTGTCAAGCACAAAGTTAATATTTTTTTTAATTCTTGCTATTTATATACTAATAGCTCAAATGTGGAGCTGTCAAATTCATGATTTTAATCATTATTTCTTTATCTTTGCGTTAATATTTCAATGATTCAATGAAAACAAAAAAATTAGGCAAGGATAAGGTCAATGTGATTACACTGGGTTGTTCCAAAAATATGGTCGATTCTGAAATTTTGATGCATCAGCTCAAAGTGAATGATTTTGATGTGGTTCATGACAGTAACGAAGATGCCAATATAGTTGTCATCAATACTTGTGGATTTATAGACAGAGCCAAAGAGGAATCTATCAATACTATTTTGCAGTATGCCGGAGAAAGATCAGAGGGTAATATTGATAAATTGTATGTGACAGGTTGTTTGTCTGAGCGTTATAAGGATGATTTAGAGAGAGAAATTCCGGAGGTTGATGCCTACTTTGGGACGATGGAATTACCTGCTTTGCTGAAAAAGCTAGAGGCAGATTATAAAGAGGAATTAGTTGGGGAGCGTGTTTTGTTAACGCCTGCCCACTATGCTTATCTGAAAATTTCAGAAGGTTGTAATCGCACCTGTTCCTTTTGTGCCATTCCATTGATGCGCGGAAAACATATTTCCAAAACGATAGAAGATTTAGTAAAAGAGGCTAAAGGACTTGCCAGAAATGGTGTTAAAGAAATAATGCTGATAGCTCAGGAATTGACCTATTACGGATTAGATATCTATAAAAAACGTGCTTTACCTGATCTTTTGTCTGAATTGAACAAAGTGGAAGGTATTGAATGGATTCGATTGCACTATGCCTATCCTTCCAAATTTCCATTAGAAGTATTGGATGCCGTCCGCGATTTGCCGAAGGTTTGTAATTATCTGGATATGCCTTTGCAGCATATTTCTGATGCTGTTTTAAAAGGAATGCATCGTCAGATTGACAAGAAAGAAACGATGGATTTGATTCGCACTGCCAGAGAGAAGGTTCCCGGAATTGCCCTTAGAACGACTTTTCTGGTCGGTTTTCCAGGCGAAACGGAGGCTAATTTTCAGGAATTGATGGATTTTGTTGCCGAGGCTAAATTTGAAAGAGTGGGTGTTTTTCAATATTCTCATGAGGAAAATACTTCAGCATACGATTTAGAAGATGATGTTTCTGCAGAGATTAAAACTGACAGAGCCAACCGTTTGATGGAGTTACAAAGAGGAATTTCCGAACAACTCAACGAAGCTAAAATTGGTAAAACTATGAAAGTTTTAATTGACAGAAAGGAAAGTGGTTACTTTGTCGGTAGATCTGAATTTGACTCTCCAGAAGTTGACAATGAAGTGCTCATTGAAGCCAAGAGTAATCTCTACCTAAGGTTGGGTGATTTTGTCATGGTAAAGATCATCGATGCTACTGAATACGATTTGTACGCAGAACTGATATAATTATTGAATAATTTTTTAATTTGAGCGATCAATTATAAGATTGTAGATTTCAACGCATATATATAAAATTATGGCTTGGTTTAAAAGACAACAGGAAGGGATTAAAACTTCCACCTCAGAAAAAAAAGAAGCACCTGAAGGTATTTGGCATCAGTGTGGAAAATGTAACCACAAAACAACAGTCAAAGAGATGAAGGAAAACTTGTACGTTTGTCCCAGCTGCGGCAATCACGATCGTATCAGTTCTCACCTTTATTTTGAGATCATTTTTGATAATGGTAAGTACAAGGAGCTTTTTGAAAATATAGCAGCTATTGACTCTTTGAATTTTGTCGATCAAAAACCTTATGCTGATCGTTTGGTCGATGCCAGAAAAAAAACCGGATTGGTCGATGCAATTTCGGTAGCGCATGGCAAGGTTCAAAAAATGGACTTTGTAATTGCTGCCATGGATTTTGACTTCATCGGTGGTTCGATGGGCTCAGTGATGGGAGAGAAGATTGCCAAAGGAATTGACTATTGTATTGAACATCGAATTCCATTCATGATTATTTCCAAATCAGGTGGTGCGCGAATGATGGAATCAGCTTATTCACTGATGCAAATGGCTAAATCATCAGCTAAACTTACTCAGCTGGCTGAAGCTAAAATTCCATATATTTCTTTCATGACCGATCCGACTACGGGTGGTGTTACCGCTTCCTTTGCTATGTTGGGGGATTTTAATATTTCTGAACCAGGTGCCTTGATTGGATTTGCAGGACCTAGAATTGTAATGGAAACAATCAAAGTAAAAGAACTTCCTGAAGGATTCCAGAGAGCAGAATCTTTGATGGAAAATGGATTTTTGGATTTTATTGTCGAGAGAAAAAATCTTAAGGAAAAACTGGCTGATATTCTGCATTTGTATAAGAATTTACAACAGGATTAAGTCTTTCGATAAAATCATTGAAAATTTTTTATCTCAACCGTTCCAAAA
>JBILRD010000410.1:0-2638 GCA_044372845.1 Saprospira sp.
TTCCGGATGGGTCTCCATGGGGCAATGACCGGCTTTTTCAATTGTTTTCATGGTCGCTTTCGGATATTTTTTGAGAAAGGATTTTCCAACTTTTATGGGGACCCATTTATCTTCAGTTCCCCAAATTAGATAAACAGGGCATTGGATTTTGTTTGCATCAACTTCGGGACTTTTTATATTGTATAAAAATCCTTCAAAAATAGCTGAACCAGATTTCTTCAAAAGAAATGGTTGGAGATAACCTGCGGCTGAAATTGAATCAACTTTCTGATTATAGGCAGAAGCCAATAGCTCTTCAAATTTTGATTGTTTGAAAAAGTAATACCCTGCAATCACATCAATCCATCTTAAGAAAGGCGGATATTTCAGTACAAAGCTTAAAAACATGGACCCAATTCCGGCTTTTGAGCTATTTCCCATTGAACCGGCTCCGCCAACCAAAAAAACATGATTGGTATTAGAATAATTTTCTGCAAAATTCCAGGCAACAGAAGCACCCATGGAATGTCCCATGACCATCCATTTTTTATTGGATAAACCAAGAGAATCCAATAAATTCACAAGCATCTTGGACATATTATGAGCACTGTGGTCAAATTTATTGTTTTCTTTTTCAGAAAAACCAAAGGCAGGTAAATCAACTGAAAGAACTCTGTATCCTGAATCTGCAAAAACCTCCTGATTCTTCCTCCAGCTGAAAGTAGAGCCTGAAAATCCGTGAATCAGCAAAATATTTCCTTTGACACTGTCTTTAGGTTCAAAAAGTCGATAATGCCATTTCTTTCCATCCAGATTGATGAAACGACTATTAGAAAAAGGAAGATTAGTCGAGTCTGCTTTAAGCTTATTAACAGGAAGCAAGTAAGGAAGAATGCTCAATAGAATGAATATTCCCAGAAAGACAAACAAGACAATCTTAAGTATTTTAAAGATTTTTTGTTTCATGATTCCATATGACAATACTTAGATTTTAACGAATTTGCTGTAGAATCTTTTTTCGCCACTTTCGATTTCAAGAAAATAAATCCCAGAATTCATTTCATTTAAATCCAAAGTAGTCAATTCATTATTGATTTTCCCAAAAGTCATTTTTCTGCCATTTATGTCATAAATGGAGTAGTTTCCGCTTACCAACTCAGATTTTAATGATATTTGATTGGTTGCTGGATTAGGATAAACGCTAATCTCTTTACTTGTGGATTGAATACTCTCAATAGACGTTGCTGTACCATACTGATTAAAAAATCTCCAAATTTCTCTGGATGCACTAAAATCCTGACAAGTTACATCAATGATATAACTAGCACCAGGCCAGGTATGAGCACCGCCCAAGACTTTAAATAGTTCTACACTACTTCCTGCATTACCAGAACTGTAAACATATTTTTCAGCAGTTGCGCCATCTATTAAGGAAATATTAGGAACATTATTGAAAGCTGGATTTGTATTGCAATTATTGTAATTAACCCAAAAGCTAACAACAGAATCTACAGATAAGGAACCAGCATTTCCTCCATATGGGACGGTAGCATCTGCTGTTCCGTGAATTTGCATTACTGGAGTTGGTCTGCTTGGGTTGCATGTTGAAGCTGTTGATGTCGTCATACTTCCAGTTACGGAGGCAATTGCAGCAAATCGATCACTATTACAGGCTAAGTGGTAGCTCATATACCCACCATTTGACATTCCTGTTGAATAGATTCTTCCTTGATTGATATTGTAAGCAGCTGAAATGGTATCTATTACATTTTCTAGAAATCCGACATCATCAATATTGGACGGAAAGAATCCAACATTCCAGAATTGATTAGTGGTTGTTGGTACTGTAGTCCCTTCGGGGTGAACAACGATAAACTCTGCAGTGTCAGCAATCGGTTTAAAATCACCATAAAAGGCCTGTTGCCATCCAGCAGAGGAGTAACCGTGAAGGTTTAAAACCAATGGATAAGCCTTGGTTCCATTATATGCAGCAGGTACATAGAAAGAATAGGTTCTCATGATCCCGTTATGTACAAAAGAATCAAGAACGGTTGTTTGGCTTTTTGAAATAAATGGTATAAGAATTAAGAATAAAAAGTAGATCTTTTTCATAAATAAATATTTTATTTTCCGAGAATAATCATCAAAACAAACAAAAGTATATTGAAAAACAAAACCCCGGAGAACCGAGGTTTTATAGATTTTAATTAGCCTTTACTATTTTTCTTTGGTTGATCCTTTCGCCCATCTTCAGAACAACAATGTAGGCGCCACTATTTAAATTGTCTAGATTCAATGGCAGTTCGTAAATTCCTGCATTTAAATTTCCAAATTCTTTCTTTGCAACTTCGCGTCCCATCAAATCATAAACGATGGCGGTTGTTTTTACATTTTGATTCAAAGTCAACTGAATCATGATTTCAGAATTGAAAGGATTTGGATATACTCCCAAAAGTACAGATTCCCTGTTATTTTCATTTAATTCAACAGATGTTGTGTTGCATGAAGGGTTATAACCTCTTGGAAATAATGGAGATTTTATTCCAATCATATTTGGACTAGGCATTGACATTCCTGAGGATTGTCTCAAGTTTCTTTCTCCGTTGTTAACAAAATAACCTCTGTTGTAAGATTCTGTTCCACCTCTGGTGGAAATAGA
>JBILRD010000099.1:0-6937 GCA_044372845.1 Saprospira sp.
AGCCTATTTTTTAATAAGCCATTCCTTTACTTCGGGAGCATCTTCTATTTTGAGTCTTCCGGATTGTAACAATCTAAGTTGTCGTCTGAGCAAAGCCTCCTCATATCTTTTGATCTCTTCGGAGGTGAGTGCAAGTAATTCAGGTACTTCACAAGGTTTTTTGCTGTCTCCTTCAACAGCTACAAAGGTAAAATAGGCATCATTGCATCGTCGGCTGTTTCCACCTCTGATATCTGAAGAGAAAACTTCCACATAAATTTCAACAGAAGTATTAAAAGCTCTGGTTGCGGAACACTCGATAGTTATTACATCACCTAGTGGAATAGGTTTTTGAAAAGAGACATAATCTACAGATACTGTCACCACATAATTTTCACAATGTTTTCCGGCACAAATTCCAGCTGCAATGTCCATCCATCTCATCAGGTTGCCTCCCATTAAATTATGGATTGGATTGGTATCATTGGGCATGATCATCTCCGTCATGATGGTTTTTGAGTCTACAACCTTTTTTGTTTTACGATTCATATTTATGGGGTAAATTGTGTTAAGATATTGTCAAAAAAAGAGAAAATATTTTCAAATGAAATAACTTCACGAACTTTGTTAGTGAACCATCATCCTTAAAGTTTTAAAAACATTACAAATATATGTTTAATATCTTTCAAACAAATTACGTTGTTTTGAGTTTCAGTTTAATGCTTTCTTTTTATTTATTCCTTTCTTGTACCAATTCTGACAATCAGGATAAGCAAACAAAAAGAAATGCTGAAATTGAAAATGCTTACAAGGAGGTCATGAGAAAACATGATGAGGTTATGCCTAAGATTTCTGATATCCGTTTGTTACAAAAGCAATTAAGAGAAGAAATGGAAAAAGACAGCATTGCCAGTGATAGTTTGAAAAAGGAAAATATTTTAGAATTGCTCGTTAAACTAAAAAAAGCAGATGATGCGATGTTTGATTGGATGAATGACTTTAAAAATCCACATCTCCATCAGGAATTTTATTTAAAAAGTAAGGACGAAGAGCTTCTAATCTATTTAAAATCAGAAGATAAAAAAATTGAAGAGGTGGCCAATAAAATGCTGGAAAGCATACAATTAAGTAAAAACCTGTTAAAAAAATAATAATGTTTAAAATCGATCAACTGTTTCTAAAATCAAAATATTTCAAGCTAAGCATTCCTACTCCTCCGGCTCAAGCCTTAGCAATTGCTGTCTTTGCCTTATTGATGATGATGGGAGGTTCGGTAGGCGGTGATCCTAATTTTCCATGGTTAACTTCCGGAGCTACAACCCTGCTTTTTATTGTTTTTAATAATGCTATTGGAATTTTTGCTGAAAATCATAACAAATACATTCAGCTTTCTCTTTACTCGTTTATGGCGTTGATCTGCGGTTTGGCCTTTGCTGCTTACCTTATTTCGGGTCAGAATATATTTGAAGACGGTGGGGTTAATAAAACAATTTTTATTATTTTGATTTTGGCCTACTTTTCGCTATTAGCTTTAGCATTCATGATTAGAAACATTGCAGACTACTTACAGAAGAGAGATGAAGTAATGCACAAAAAATAAAAAATTATGCTTAAAGCCAGATGTATTTTGCTTTTCACTTTTTTGGCTATCACTCATATTTTTGCTCAAAAAGAGGATGTTTATGTAAATCCGGAACCCAAAAACACTGATTACAATTATTCCGATTTTATTTACAGTGTAAAATTTACCCCTGAAGATTCCGAAATCGACTATCCTATCATTGAATTAGGCGGAGCTCAAAGACTTCTATTACAGTTTGATGATCTGGAAGCCGATAACAAAAATTATTTTTACAAAATTTACCATTGCAATGCCGACTGGTCGATATCCCAGGATATTTTTCCAATAGATTACATCGACGGTTATCAGGAAAATCGTTTTTACGAATCCAGCGTTTCTTTTAATACCAGAGTTGATTATACCCATCATTTTTTAAGAATTCCGAATGATGATGTAAAATTTAAATTATCAGGCAATTATCTGTTGAAGGTTTATCTAAATGACGATGAAAACGATTTGGTCTTAACCAGAAGATTTGTGGTTTTTGAGCCAAAAATGAAAGCTGTTCCAACTGTGAGAAGATCTGCCATTCCACCTTACTCAAGGTCTCATCAGGAATTAAGTCTTAGAGTTGAACATGCCGGAATTTACCTTCCACAACCCAGTCAGGATGTTAAAGTCGCTATCCTTCAGAATGGACGCTGGGATAATATGATTTACGGAATCAAACCAACATTTATTCAAGAGGAAGCCGTAGTCTATGATTTTCAAGGGCAGATAATTTTTCCTGGATACAAAGAATTCAGACCTTTGGATGTCAGAACCATCAGACATCGCGGACCTCAGGTCGAAACCTTGGAACAGACTTCAAATGGTTTTAAATTGACTTTGTTTCCAGATATTCCAAGAAATCTCTCTGCTTATTTGTTTACCAATGACCTGAATGGGAAATTTATTATAGCTTCTTATGATGTACCGGCAGCCAATGAAAGAGGGGAGTATATGTCACTTAAATTCTCTCTGATTTCTCCAAAAATCAAGGACAAAGAACTTTATCTGACAGGGGGTTTTTCTGATTTTCAGGCTTATTCAAAATACCAACTGAACTACAACGATGAGCTGCAGAGATATGAAGGGGAATTTATGTTCAAAAACGGTTTCTACGACTACAGTTATGCCGCTTTAGACAAAGGGTCTGAAAAAATTGATGAGCAAGTCATCGAAGGCAGTACTTTTGAAACAGAAAACGATTATCTTTTTCTGGTTTATTACAGAAAATACGGTGGAAGGTATGATCAGGTAGTTGCCTATACAAAAACAGGATCCAACAGAAAATAAGAATATTATTTGGACTCTTCAGTCAGCGTTTCAATAATTTCAAACACCGTTTTGTTGAGATTATCAATGGCTAGTGGAATATTCCAGTTGGCTTTGTTTCTGGGTTCGACATAGTTGGAAATAGCCCTGATTTCAACAAAAGGAATCGACATCTGTAGGCAGGAATAAAAGAAAGCAGCACCTTCCATGCTTTCAACATCAGGTTGATATTTTTCCATGACTTTGTCAATATTTTCCTGAAAACCATGTACTTTATTGACAGTCAAACCTCTTACCTCCTGTAGAAAATCAAATCCGCTGATTCCTGAATTGTACAATTTAGCATTGATATAAGGAAAGGTATTATTATCCAATAAACCCATTTCAAAAACATCAGTAAAAACACCAGTGTTTTCTTCAACGCCAAAGTCTCCATGAACTTCTGAGCTGATGTGTACCAAATCTCCAATTTTAAGATTTCGATTAAAAGCTCCTGCTATACCAGCATTGATAGCAAAGTCCGGACTATAGACAGCCAGAAGATTGCCCATGGCAAAGGCTGTGTGCATGATTCCAACACCAGTAACCAATATTCTGACCTCGTCTTGCTCCTTTTTAAAATAGAAATTTGATTCCTCTTTAAATTGAGTTTTTAACTTTTCGACGATTGGTAAAACTTCAAAATGGGTAGCAGCAACAATTAAAATTTTCATAAATATAAATACCTGAGATTAAATGATCTTTGGATTTTCATCTGGCTTAGCGTAAGATAATCGACCTATTCTCTTAATTTGATAATAGGCATCCAATCCCACAGAAGCCAGCAAATCTTCCTGTTCCAAAGCTACAAAACCATCATCGGAAATCAAATTTTCATTCAAAGAAATAAACTCTATACTGCCGATTAAAAGTATGGTTCCATTTATTTTAATATCAATTTTATCTACCAGCTTCATTGCTATTTTGATAAATGCTTCCTGAACAAAAGGAGCGTAAAATTGATGAATATATTCCTCTTCAAAACCGACCTCTTTGAATTCGGATATTGTCCTCTCAAATTTGGCTGAAGTCTGATGTGCCTTCACATAGTTTTCAGAACTTAGATAATTGAAAGTATAAAAAGAATTTTCTATGATATTACTCAAGGTATCCCTTTTAACCGTATCCGGCCTGCAGATAAAACCATAGAGTGGGGGATTGGCTCCGATATGTATCAAGGAATTGAAGATGGCCAAATTGGTAAAACCGTCATTGGATTTTGTACCCACCAATACAGCGGTTTTTACACCAGCCAGAGAGTTGATGAGTGTAGCACGATAGCGACTCCCCAGGTTTTCGAGTTCCTCTTTCAACAAGATCATATTATCTGTTTTTTTTCTTTGATTTAAAATCTTCAAAAACCAGATGACCCAATCCCTGAAGAGAGCTGTAAAAGGCTTTACCATTATTCGCTTTGGTAAACTCTTCCACAAATTGCACCAGATAAGGATCCTGGGCTATCATGAAAGTTGTAACAGGAATATTCATTTTCTTGCATCTTTGAGCCAGTGTCAGGGTACGACTGAGAATCTGACGATCAAGTCCCCAGGAATTTTTGTAATAATTTTTCCCTTTTTTGATACAGGTTGGCTTTCCATCTGTAATCATGAAGATTTGTTTGTTCTGATTTTTGCGCTTTCGAAGAATATCCATAGCTAATTCCAAACCTGCCACTGTATTGGTATGATAAGGCCCAACCTCCAGATAAGGGAGTTCATCCAGGTCGATTTGCCAGGCATCATTGCCAAAAACCAAAATATCGAGCGTATCTTTTGGATAACGTGTTCTGATGAATTCTGCCAAAGCCAGGGCCACTTTTTTAGCCGGTGTGATTCGATCCTCCCCATAAAGAATCATGGAGTGGGAAATATCTATCATCAAAACCGTGCTGCTACGACTCTGGTAAAGGGTTTCATGAACTCTCAGATCATCCTGTTGCAGTTGAAAATCATCGATTCCATGATTGACATAGGCATTTTTGAGGGATTCCGAAACAGAAAGATTGTCGAGACTGTCACCAAATTCAAAGGCTCTGATATCAGAGGTCCTTTCTTCGCCAAGTCCTGAAATTCTGGTGGAATGATTCCCTGGTTTTGACTTTTTAATATCCCCAAAAACATCTTTTAAAGCAGATTTTCGAAGGGAAATTTCCATTTTCGAACTGATTTTGACATCATCCTCCTCTTCATTGCTTTCCTCTATAAAACCTTTGTCTTTAAGATCCTGAATAAAATCTGCCAGACCGTAGGATTCATCAGTAAGTTTGTACTGCCTGTCCAGCTCAGTCAACCAGCTCAAAGCGTCATTGGCATTTCCGGAACTCAGCAGAGCAAGTTCCTGAAAGATTTTGAAAAGACGATCAAAAGATTGATTCTCTTCAGATGGATTAAATTCAGAAAACAACCAGCCCAGCATAATTTATATTTTTACTAAATGTACAATCTAAACGCGATAATATCAATAGAGTTCTAAATTTTGCTACTATTTTAATTGCAAGATTTGATTTATCGGATAAATATTTTTTCAAAAAAATAGCTCAAGGTATTGGAATATTCAAAACAAGCACTATATTTGTGTCGCTTTAAAATTAAGCATCAGGGTGATTAGCTCAGCTGGTTCAGAGCATCTGCCTTACAAGCAGAGGGTCGGGGGTTCGAACCCCTCATCACCCACAAAAAAGAAGGTCTCAACATTCGTTGGGACCTTTTTTTGTTTATGGTTTGTCCAGTAATTCCAATTAAATATTGCTATTCTAACAAATAAAGATTATTTTGAAAAAGAGTTAACTCAAGTAATCTATTAGCATTTAAATATCAATGAATTCAGGAGAAATTATAATTTATCAAAATAAAGAAGGTAATATCAAAATCGATGTCCGACTGGAAGAAGAAACCGTTTGGTTGACTCAAGGACAAATATGTGATTTGTTTCAGAAATCCAAGTCAACCATTAGTGAACACATTAAAAATGTATTTTATGAGGGAGAATTAGACGAAAATTCAACTGTTCGGAATTTCCGAACAGTTCAAACGGAAGGAACCAGATTAGTTGAAAGAGAAATCGATCACTATAATCTTGACGTAATCATCTCAGTAGGCTACCGAGTTAAATCTATTCAGGGTACTCAGTTTCGCATCTGGGCAACCCAAAGATTGAAAGAATACATTATTAAAGGCTTCGCCCTGAATGATGATCGTTTTAAATCTGGCAGTTCAATGAATTATTTCAATGAATTACAGGATCGGATTAGAGAAATAAGGATTTCGGAACGTTTCTTTTATCAGAAGATTAAAGATATTTATACAACGAGTATTGATTATGATCCAAAAGATGAAAAAACTATTGAGTTTTTCAAAATTGTACAGAATAAACTACTTTGGGCAATCAGTCAGCAAACGGCAGCAGAACTGGTCTTTAAGAGAGTGGATTCTAATTTGCCTTTATTGGGGATGCAATCCTATGACAAAAAAAACACTCTTTCCATCAAAAAATCAGATGTAAGTATAGCCAAAAACTACCTGAATGAAGATGAAATAAAACTTTTGGGTTTATTGGTAGAACAGTATCTTGCCTTTGCAGAAACTATGGCTCAACAGCGAACTCCCATGTACATGAAAGACTGGATTCAACGCCTGGATGCAATTCTACAACTGAACGGAAGAGAATTATTGACACATGCAGGGAAAATCAGTCATGAAAAGGCCTTAGAAAAATCAAATTCTGAATTTAAAAAATATATTATAGTACAAAATGAAATTGAAAAAACTAAAAGTTTTGAGGAACTTGAAAATGATCTTAAAAAATTGAATAAATAAAAAGCAAAATGGCAAACAAGAAAATAATAACCATCTCCATCCTTTTCACACTCTTCCTCCTCAGTTCCTGCAAACAAGAAATTGAAAAGGAGATAGTTATCAAAAATGATTACTTCGATTACAAAACCGATGGAAAGTTCCAGGCTGCTGGAATAAAAATGATTCAATTGAAAGAAGGGTATAAGGTCTGGACAAAACGAATTGGCAATAATCCAAAGATAAAGGT
>JBILRD010000066.1:0-8234 GCA_044372845.1 Saprospira sp.
AACTTGCTTTAAATGTATTTGATAAGACAGCTAAAATTTTGGCTTTTGCTCTAGCTAATGCCTGTGCTGTAACAAGTCCCAAAGCATTTGTTTTGTTTGGAGGATTGGCAAATTCCGGTGATTTGCTATTGATTCCTCTAAAAAAATATTTCAAAGAATTTTTAGCCAATATGTATAAAGACAAAGTGGAGATTCTTTTATCATCTATCAATGAAAATCAGGCAGCTATATTGGGCGCTGCGGCCTTGATCAGGAAATCTAAGAACTAGATTTTTGCAATTACCAGATCAGAATTTTTATAATTTTTTGACAGTAGTCCGGGAGCAACAATTTCCTTGATCTTACTACTTAAAGATGCTATTATTCTGTTTTTTGCAAAAGGTGGATAATAAACTAAACTAACTTCTCTTACTGGAACAGGGCTTATGAAATTCCTTACCCTATTCTTTTTTTCCTCAGATAGAGTCTGATAGTACATTTCAGGTATTAAAGTTAATCCTCCAAAATCATCTACCATAGACAGTAAGGTTTCGAAAGAGCCAGCTTCAAATTTTAAATTTTTGGGTAAATTGTTGAATTTCTTGAGATGACAGAATTTTATAAATTGATCTCTTAAACAATGCCCCTCTTCCAGCAGCCAAATTTTATTATCTTTTATTTCTTCAGGCATAATATACTGTTTATCTTCCTCGAAATTTCCATAGACCATTAGGGTCTCGTAATACAGTATATTTTCTTCCAATTCCGCTACATTCAGAGGCGTAGCAAGGATTCCGGCATCTATTTGACCATTCTGAAGTAGTTTTATTATGTTTTGAGTAGTGAGCTCTTGAATTTCTATTTCCAGGTCTGGAAATGAATGAACTAAATTTGAAATTATTTTGGGTAAAAGTGACCCGGCAATAGTTGGAATAATACCGATTTTAACTTTCCCGGTAACCTTGCCATGAATAGACTTTGCTTTGTCGATTAGTAATTGGCTATGAAGAACGACTTTTTTTGCCTCTTCAATAATTAAAGCACCGCTATCAGTGGTAGAAATTGGATTACTCGATCTATTGAAAATAACAATCTCCAGTTCTTCTTCCAGTTTTTTTACCATGGCACTCAAGGTAGCCTGGGTGATATGACAGTAGTCTGCAGCTCTACTAAAATTTTTGAATTGATCTACTGCGATGATATATTCTAGTTGTTGTAAATTCATATGGTATTACAATTGATGTTGTCTATACAAAGATAGAAAATTTCAGTTTTGTCTATAATGTTTTTAGGTATATATTTGTTTCAAGGAGAAAAACTTAAACTCTGGAAAATTTATTAACCCCCAAAATTAAAAATTATGATTATTGATTTGAAAATGGAAAACTATCAGGAAATATTGAATTCGGATAAGGTTGTGATACTAGACTTCTACATGATTCCATGTGGACCCTGTGAGTCTATGTTAATCGTTTTGGAAAAGATTGACAAAAAATACAAGGACGCTGTCATAATTGCTAAGGTTAATGCGTTGAATGACGATTTTCAAGATCTGATATTTGATTATAGTGTCAGGGGAGTGCCAACTTTTGTTATTCTAAAGAATGCTAAGGTTGTACAGAAATTTGTTGGATATACGGATATGGAAAAAATTGAAAAAATTATTGACCAGTATTTGTAATCATAACTATTATTGAACCCCCTTAAAAATAATAAAAATGATAATTGAGTTAAGTGAAAATAACCGACAGCTGATATTTGAATCGGATAAAATCGTTATTCTATTCTTTAATATGCCTCATGACGGACCTTGCATAGCAATGATACCGGTTATGGATTACATCGATAAAAAATACCATGATGAAATCTTAGTAGTTAAGATAAATGTAAATGATAATAGTTACGAAGAATTATTATTTGATTATTATGTTAGGGCAGCACCTACTCTTGTAATTTTGAAAAATGGTGAAGTCATATTTAAAAGACCAGGATATACTGATAAAATAACACTTGAAAAAATTCTGGATGAAAACCTTTAATATTGAAAAAGTCCGCTCTGATTTTTCAGAGCGGACTTTTTTGCAGATAAATTACTGAACTATCTTTGGTATCAATCCGCGAAGACCCATATCCACCACATTTTCACCTGACCCAGGATCCACATCAAATTTACCGTTTCCATTTACATCTACCCATTCAAAACTATTATTGATGGAAAGGGACATTTCAACAGTTATGTTGGAAGTTTCATTTCCAGTGATATTGAGCGGACTACTAAACTGACCTGTTACAACACAGGATCCAGCTGGAATAGGTGAAGTTGCAAATAGAGGATTTGGTACAGTTGTTCCTGGACTTTGTCCTCTGATGAGTCCGAGGTTAAGTCCGGTGATGGTTTCAAAAGCCCAATATCCCTGAAGTTTATTAGAATTGACTACATCTGATTGTGTTTTGACAAGATAGTTGCTGATGTAAGTATTATAACCTACAAAACCGGCAACCGTCCCGGTATATGGCTGACCAGCATAATATAATAGGATATCAGCATTTTGATAGGAAAGTGATAACCTTACCCATTCATAGTTTCCTGCTGCAATGTCTTTAAGAGGTATTTCTAAATAAGTTTCACCGGGTCTTTTTACAATAGACTTACTAAAATCTATGGCTCTATTTCCCCCGGCAGTCGTTTCTGCAGCATGGTAAAGTTTTTCTCCGCCTCCCAATGGAGTTAATGCAGTTTGTGCGAGTTCCAGGTAATGAGCAGCTATTGAATTGAATTTGGGGTTTTGCCCGGCATTACCAGCAGGCACATTGACAGGATTACCTAGGTTGCCTAGTCTGATTTGTGTTGAATCCACTGTTAATTTAATAATCAATTTTGGTTCAAATGTGTCTTTTTTCTTGCAGCCAGCGAATGATAAAATAACAATGACGAAAATGGGTAAAATTTTAAATAAATTCATTGTAAAAGTTGTTTAATACAAAAAGGAAATACGTTAAATGATTGACTAAATATATTGAAAATATTTTTAAAATTAGAAATTAAATAATAGATATTGTTATGAATATCTGCTAACAGTTATAATTTTGCGCTGACTTTCTTAACTGATTATTTTTCAATTACGATATCCCCTTAATACTTCTTTATGAGAGCTTTTTATAAGCTGATTTCCCTGTTTATTTTATTGATTTTTATTTTTGCTTGTAACTCAGAAGCAGATAATGAAAATTTAAATTCAACTGCAGAAAGTAAAGCTACAAAAGCCCAAAAAAAAATTCTTAAAAATGTAAATCCCAAAGATGAGAGCCTTCGAGATAAATTGTACGGGGTTTGGAGGAGTAATCATGAACCAACAGCTATGCAATTTTTTGAAGATGGTAGCTTTCGTTTTTTTATTCCTACAGAGTACCATGAACAAGATTCAACTATGGAGGAGGACCTGGATTTTGGAACTTGGACAGTTTTGAATGGTAAACTGGTTTTAAAATCAGAAAAAGGAGAAAATCAGGATATTGTTATAACATGGATAAATGATCAGTTAATCTATTTTGGGAACATAGAGGAAGAATATGACTCAACCTTTGGTAGTAAAGAAGAGTTTGCCAATGAATTGGGTTTTTCTA
Source organism: Saprospira sp. (assembly GCA_044372845.1). GTDB lineage: Bacteria > Bacteroidota > Bacteroidia > Chitinophagales > Saprospiraceae > Saprospira. The sequence continues at coordinate 3,604 of JBILRD010000066.1, forward strand.
AAATAGAAGAATAAAATAATGTATGAGAGTTAAAATTCAGGAACCTGCAAAATATTCTTTCAAAACTCAACTTATCGTAAGGGTTTCAGATTTGAATTATGCCAATCATTTATCTAATGATAAAATATTAACTTATGTTCATCAGGCAAGAGTGGAGTTTTTTGAAAGTTTAGGATTTTCTGAGATTGATTTTGCTGGTGTTGGAACAATAATGGCGGATGCTGCTATCGTTTTTAAGTCAGAGGGTTACCTGAACGACTCCTTAATCATGGAAGTTGGTGTTGCTGATGTTGGTCATTCCAGCTTTGATTTAATCTATAAAATAAGCAAAAAAGATAATGGGAATCTTTTGGCTATGGTAAAAACTGCTATTGTATGTTTTGATTATTCCAACAAAAAGGTATGTCCAATTCCTAATCCAGTTTTGTTGATATTTCAGCAAATGGTATAGTTATTTTTTTAACCAACCTGTTATACTCAATCTTGCTTTGTTAGTCGGTGTAACCTCATGTGGTATTTCATGGCTGGGGAAACAGACCAATCTTCCAGCGATAGGCTCAATCCTTACTGTTTTGTTATTGTTAAGGTATAGGAGCAACTCTCCTGAATGACTTTCGACCCAATCTTCATTTAAATAAAGAATTACAGAGTATTTTCTGCTTTGATCATTAACAAAACTATCAAGATGCTTTTTATAGAAAGTACCGGTAGGGTAGTAGGCATAATGAACTTCCAAGTCATTGAGACCAGTGTAGCAGGTTTTATTAAGATAACCAATAAGTGAAAAGAGGGTTTTGATATATTTTTTTTCTGATACCAGATGAGTGGAGTTTTCTATCCAATGAATATTATCTCCTCTAATTTTCAGATTATTACTATGAAATGTTCCTTTCCCAATTCCAGCTTGTTTGAACTCATCGTTTTCAAGATGAGCAATCAATTGATTTTTTAAGTCATGAATGTCTTTTTTGGGCAAAAAATCATCAATGATTGCATAGTTATCCTCCAGAATAGAGCTAATGATTTGTTCAAACTTTGCTGTATCCATCAATGAATTATTAGTTTTAAAATTGCCATTGGTTTTGGAACTTCAAAAATATTTTGGCGAGATTTATAGCATCATCTATACCTCTATGGTGAGCACCTTCGAATTCAAAGCCTTCTCTTTCAACAGCATTTTTTAACCCGATTGAATTTCCTATACCTTTTATTCTGGGGTATTGATGCTTAAGACTGATATGTTCACGGGTCCATAAATCTTCCAGTTCGTGTAGAAGACAATTTTTTGAGAAAATTTTCTGATCAAAGAAGCCCCAGGAACAAAGCAAATACTCTTCATTGTTATTCAGGCCTATCCAATCCTTAAAATCTTCTATGACGACTGGAAAAGTATCTGCCTGATTGACTTCTATTTGAGTTATACTTGTTAATTGTTTACAAAAATCTGAAAGTTGGGGATGGATAACCGGTCGGATAAAACTTTCAAATCTACTTTGAATTTTACCGTATTCATTGATTTTAACTGCACCAATTTCAATGACCTCTTGAGTTCTGCCAATCCTCTCGGCTTCAGTTTGCCAGCAAGTAGCTTCCAGATCATAAATTATAAAATTCATATGGCAGATTGATTTATATTTAACAAGAAGAAAAAAAGTTAAAAAAGGCTATTCCAATTTAGTTTTTGAAATAGCCTTTATAATTTATTTTTTCTTCTTAGCTTCTTTTTTTGAACCGGAAGATTTTGATTCCTCTGTTGTCAAATCTTCATCCTCCTCTTCTTCTATGTTTTCAAAGTCGATTTCATCATCATCGTCATCATCATCGTCATCATCGTCATCATCGTCATCATCGTCATCATCGTCAGGAAGATCGATATCATCATAAGCACTTTCTGGAGCTTCTTTAAATACAACGGCCTCTTCCTCTTCTTTGACACTTTCAAAGATTTCTTCATCCTCCGCACCATCAAGAGAGAAATCATCTCTTAATACGCCATCGCTGTCATAATCCTCGTCATCTTCAATAATCTGAACAGCTTCTCTAACCGTCATGCGAACTAAATAATATATTTCGTCAGTATCAAAAGGCAATGCAGAAACTCTTTTGCCATTTCTATCTGTGTAATATACAAGATGCTGAGCGAATCCACGAGGGTATGTCATTTTGATGCCATTTTTGATTTCCTCGGATAAAGCTTCGTAATCTTTTATAACTCTTTTCTTAGGTTCCACAAGTAATATATAATTATTTTTGAGTGATTAAAATTCGTGTATTAAATAATAAGTTACATTTCGATGGCGAATATAATATTACAAATTATTCTACGCACTAAAAATGAAAAAAAAATCAAAATGTTTAAAAAATATCATATTTAATTGTCGTATCGAAACTCTTTAACGGTATTAACAAAACACTTTACGGCATCTAAATCAGTGTCTGGATAGACACCATGACCTAGATTTGCAACATGATGTTTGCCAAAATCTTTTAGCATTTTAATAGTTAATTCTCTTATTTTATCATGGTTGGCATAAAGTACTGAGGGGTCTAAATTTCCTTGAATTACAATGTTTTCACCAAGTAATTTTCTGGTTGCGGCAGCAGGGCTGGACCAGCCAAGACCAACTACATTACAATCACTTTTGGATATTTCAACCAAAGAGTGGAATGCATCTTTGGCAAATAGGGTTACAGGCACTAATTTTTTTAGCTCTGTAGCAATTTTTTGCATGTAAGGCAGTGAAAATAATTGAAAGTCCTCGGCTGAAAGTACTCCTGCCCATGAATCAAAAATTTGAACTAAATCTACGCCGGCCTCTACTTTTCTCTTGAGGTACGCAATAGTTGTATTTGTTATTGCATCCAAGAGTTTATGAGCTAATGCAGGTTCTCTGTAAATCATTTGTTTTGCCTTTGAAAAAGTTTTACTGCCCTTACCTTCCACCATATAAGCAAAAATAGTAAATGGAGCACCTGCAAAGCCGATCAAAGGGACTCTGTTGTTTAATTCAATTTTGGCTAATTTAACTGCATCATAGACGTATTGCAAGTTTTCGGCAGCTTCCAATGCTGGTATTAAATCAATAATATCTTTTTCAGAACCAATTACCTTTGGAAATATGGGTCCTCTTGATTCAATCATCTCATAGGGCAACCCCATTGCTTCAGGCACTACGAGGATATCGGAGAAAATAATAGCCGCATCTACATCCAATTCGTCAACCGGTTGAATGGTTACTTCACAAGCTAATTCGGGCGTTTCGACCAATTCTTTAAAACCTGATAGTTTTGATCTGATAGCTCTGTATTGAGGTAATATACGGCCCGCCTGTCTCATCAACCAAACAGGAGCTCTTTCAGTGAGTTCGCCATTGGCAACTCTTAGTAAAATGTCATTTTTTATCATTGTAAATTTTTATTGAGCATTATTATGAAGTTTTTGATAATGCTTGTAAGTTTCAATTTGTGATCTATAAGGAGTTTTGGATTCATCAATACAATATCTATTGGTCATTTCAGCATCCAAATATCTGGCTTTCACATTATCATTGAACTGCATCTCAAGGAAATTTTTTATATCTTGCCTTAAATCCTGATCATAAATAGGGAAAGCACATTCAATTCTGTGGTACAAATTTCTTGTCATCCAGTCGGCCGAAGACAGGTAGATTTTTTCTTCACCGTCATTGTGAAAAATATAGATTCTTGAATGCTCCAAAAAACGATCTACAATACTGATTACCTCAATATTTTCGCTATACCCTTTTATCTTGGGAACTAAACTGCAAATTCCCCTTACAATCATTTTTATTTTGACGCCTGCATTACTTGCTTCGTATAATAGATCTATGATTCTTGGGTCCTGGATACTATTCAATTTTAAAACTATAGAGGCAGGTTTCCCATTTCTGGCATTCTCCATTTCATTTTCGATCATTTCATAAATGTTTTTACGCATTCTGAATTGACCAACCAGCAAATGTTCAAAAGGTTTTGGAGGCATGATGCCACTTTCCAGATATTGGAATATCCTTTCTACCTCGCCACAAATTCTATTGTCTGAAGTAAAGAATCCATAATCTTCATAAATGTTAGCAGTCTGTTCGTTAAAGTTACCGGAACTCAAATAACAATAGTCTCTTTCTTCCCCTTCTTCATTTCTGGAGATCATCAATAATTTGGAATGAACTTTTATCTCCGGTAAGCTGTATTTAACGGTAGCCCCCCATTCTTCTAGTTGTTCAGCCCAAAAAATATTAGCTTCTTCATCGAATCTTGCTTTAAGCTCCACAAAAACCATAACATTTTTTCCGGCTTCAATAGCAGATCTTAAAGCGGCAATGATTTGTGAATTTTTTGCTACGCGATACTGTAGGATTTTGATATGTGTCACATTAGGATCATGAGCCGCCTGCTCCAATAAACGAATGACATAACTGTATCGATGATAAGGAAAATGGAGCATATGATCCTTTTTAGCTATCACATTAAACATCGAACTGCTTCTTTCAAATGCTTTGTATTTTAAAGGAGGTAAAATTTTGTCTTTAAAATGATTTATATTGAAATCTGGAAATTTAAAAAGATCAAAATTATTGTGATATCTTCCTTCTGGTTGAAAATCATTATTG
>JBILRD010000067.1:0-8211 GCA_044372845.1 Saprospira sp.
TTCACGATTACGTCCTTGCTTGGCCGTTCCACCTGCCGAATCTCCCTCAACAAGGAAAATTTCAGAAGCAGAGGCGTCTTTTGAGGAACAGTCAGCCAGTTTACCAGGAAGGCCAACACCACTTAAAACGGTTTTACGTTGAACCATTTCGCGGGCTTTTTGAGCGGCACTTCTTGCACGGGCAGCTAAAACGACTTTTTCAACCATCATTTTAGCCATATTTGGATTTTCTTCCAGATAAGCTTCCAAAACCTTTCTCACGCAAGCAGAAACGATAGTGGAAACTTCCTGATTTCCCAACTCGCCTTTTGTTTGACCTTTGAATTCGGGATTGGGCACTTTAACGGAAACGACCGCTGTCAAACCTTCTCTGAAATCCTCGGCAGAGACAGTAGTTTTATTTTTTGTAAAAATACCGCTAACCTCACCGTATTTTTTTAACTCGAGGCCTATAGCGCGTCGGAAACCAGTAACGTGCGTTCCACCTTCAACAGTATTGATATTGTTTACGTATGAACGTAAGTTTTCGCGATAAGAATCGTTGTATTGAAAAGCAACTTCAACAATTACATTGTCTTGTTCTGCTACAACATAAACAGGTTCAGGGTTCATCGGTTGACGACCTGCTAGTGTGTCAAGATAGGAAACAAATTCAACGATTCCACCTTCTGAGAAAAAGATTTCTGACTTAGCTTTTCCATCAGCATCTACTTCTCTTTCGTCAGTAATAGTAAGGTGAAGACCTTTATTTAAATATGCTAGTTCTCGGATACGTTTTGAAAGGATTTCATATTGATAAACAGTATCGGAAAAAATGCTCGGATCCGGTAAGAAAGTAATAAAGGTTCCTGTTTTATCACTAACGCCAATTTCTTTAACTTCTCCTTGTGGGATACCGCAGGAATATTCTTGTTCAAAGATTTTTCCTTCACGGTGTACTTCAGCTCTAAGATGAATGGAAAGTGCATTCACACAGGATACACCCACCCCGTGGAGACCACCTGAAACCGCATAGGTTTGTTTGTCGAACTTTCCACCGGCATGCAAAACAGTCATTACTACCTCTAGGGCAGACTTCTGAAGTTTTTGATGCATTCCTACTGGGATACCACGACCATTATCTTTAACAGTGATGGAATTATCTGTATGAATGTTTAACGTAATATGTGAACAGTGACCGGCGAGATGTTCGTCAATGGAGTTGTCAATGACCTCCCAAACCAAGTGGTGTAAGCCTTTGGTATCAGTACTTCCGATGTACATGCCCGGGCGTAAACGCACCGCTTCCAGACCTTCGAGTGCCTGAATATTATCTGCTCCGTAATCCTTGTTTTGACTTTCAGGACTAGGATTTTCCTGTTGATTATTTAGTTCTTCCATAATTGCAAATGTACAAATTTTATCTCTGTATTTGAAGTATAAATCAGCTAATTTTTAGTCTAATGTAGGTTCAGTTACATTAAAAAATTACTCTTGAATAATTCTGCCTGCTGTATATTTTTCCCATTTTTCTAAAACAGTTTCAAAATAATCAGGTAGCGCTGCTTCAAGATAAATATTCTGATCAGAGGATGGATGTTTGAATCCCAGAGAGAAGGCATGTAGTGACTGTGAAGGAATGAGTTTAAAACAATTTTCTACAAAGTCTTTGTATTTGCTAAAAACGGTTCCTTTGACAATTCTGTCTCCTCCGTACAATTTATCATTGAAAAGCGGATGCCCGATATGTTTCATGTGTACTCTGATCTGATGGGTTCTGCCGGTTTCCAGTCGGCATTCGACCAAAGTGACATAGCCAAAACGTTTTAGAACTTTATAATGGGTTATAGCATGTTTTCCATAGTCACCATCTTCATAAACATCAAACATTTTATTATGTCGGGCGTGTCTGCCAACATGACCTGTTATAGTACCCTCGTCTTCGGCTAAATCGCCCCAGACCAGCGCTCGGTATCTACGCTGTATAGTATGATTGAAAAATTGTTTGGATAGTTTTTCTATAGCATTGTCGGTTTTCGCAATGACCATCAATCCGGTAGTATCTTTGTCGATTCTGTGGACGATTCCGGGATATTCATTGGCTCCTTCCACCAAGGGAAGATCTTTAAAATACCAGGCGAGTGCATTGACCAGAGTGCCGCTGTGATTGCCCACCCCAGGGTGTACTACCAATCCGGCAGGTTTGTAAATAACCATGACCTCCTCGTCTTCGTAACGTATATCCAATGGAATGTTCTCAGGAATGATTTTCCCGTCATTTCTTGGTTTTCTTAGTTTGACGGAGATGATGTCATTGGGCTTTATCTTGTGGTTGCTCTTGACAGTTTTGGTGTTGACCAATACTTCTCCCTCTTCAATACCAGCCTGAACCTTGGTTCTGGTGATATCCTTGAGGCGGTCCATCAAAAACTTATCGATACGAACAGGTTCCTGTCTGGGATCCGCTTTAAATTCATGCCATTCGTACAGATTTTCAAACTCATCCTCTTCGATGATATCTATATCCAAAAACTCTTTTTCTTCCTCTATCATATATTAAATTATCATTATACCTTTTTTATCAGTAAAAGGGATGTCCGTAAAAAAATCTGAACTGATCGTTCCGGGCACAAATACAATCTTTCGGTCATACATATACCCATCCACAAAGAAACTAATCCAATACTCATTTGAAATTTGAAGCAGGTCATTTTCAATCATTTCAAATTTAACAGACCTTTCGCTTTCCAAAGATTTTAGGTGGTACCTCAAGGTACTAGTTTCGATCTTCTTACCTTCAATTTCTCCGAAAGCTCGACTGCAAATCAAAATATCAGTCAGGGGTTGATTTTTTGAATTTATTACAAATATTTCGCTGATATTTTCTTGAAAATCAGGAACAATAGCTATTCCTACCTCTGAAACCTGATGTACTGGAATGTCTTTTTTCATCAAATGGATTTGGTAACAAAATATAAACAATGATATGGCCCAACTAATTCCAAGGAATGTTGATCAGTTAAAAACTAATTCAGCCTCAAACAAATCTTTAAAGTGTTTTAATAACTTTTGTCGAACTTCCTCCATGTCAATTTTACGACCTAATTCTATTTCCATCGAAGTTACACCTTTATCGACTATTCCACAAGGAACTATATTATTGAAATAATTCAATTCAGTATTTATATTAAATGCAAATCCGTGCATGGTAGTCCATCGGCTGAGATGAACACCAACAGCGCAAATTTTTCGGGCAGTTGCTTTGTCAATATCTAACCAAACGCCCGATTGTCCATCGATACGACCAGCGATTATCTCATATTCAGCAAGTGTTCTGATGATCATTTCTTCAAGGAATCGAATGTATTTGCCGATATCCGTAAAAAACTCGTACAGATCTAAAAGTGGATAGCCGACTATCTGGCCTGGTCCATGATAGGTGATGTCGCCACCACGATTAATTTTGACAAAACTGGCATCCTTTGCTGCCAATTGATCTTCGTCCAATAGCAAATGATCTTCTTTACCGTTTCTTCCCAAGGTATAGACATGAGGATGTTCGCAAAAAATGAGGTAATGCATTTGTTCTAACCTGTTTTCAGGATCAAGGTTTCTGTTTTCCAGTTTCCTTTGTACAATTTCCTCAAATTTCTCTGTTTGAAAATCCCAGGCCTTTTGGTAATCAATTAGACCAAGATTTACATACCTTACTTTTCTCATGAAAGAATTATTTAGCGTCTAAATTTCCTTCAGCTTCAGAAATGAATGCCAGTTGAGATTTTAGATAATCTATTACTTTGACTTCAGTAGCATCTACCTGTCTTAATTGGGCTAATTCCCAGGATAACCAATCAGATAAATGAACAGAATAGAGCGCTTGTTCTATCAGACTTTCGCCCTTGGTATAAATTTCAATGACTGTGTCGGTATAATGTCCGATGATTTCTTTATTGATTTCTATTCTGGCTTGATTCTGTGGATGGTCATCCTTTGATCTGAATATCAACACAGCAAAACTTCCTGCTTGTTTTCTCCATCCTACCAATTCGTTATGATTCATCTCAGGAATGATATGGTGTAGTGCCAGAATTTTTGAATTTTCATTCAATTGTTGTCTGAGTCTTACTGCCACTGCTGCCATTCTATCAGTTGTGTAAATGACAGGCATTTTATTATCAAGGAACCTGGCAATTTTTTCAGCCTTAAGTCTGATTTCCTCTTGATCTTTTTCAATCAGTTCAATAGAATTTTTGAGATCAATTATTTTTTGTTCTGACAAAAATCCGAAAAATTTCAAAACATAAAGTTGTTGAACCAAGGAGTAGCCTAGACAAGCTCTTGGAGGAAGGCCATTGCCAGGAAGTAAGATATAGTCCAGTTGATGATGTTTGGCAAGCTCAATTAACTTACCTCCTGCAGCGATACAGACTATTTTTGCACCTTTAGCCAAAGCCTGATTAAATCCGGATATCGTCTCTTCTGTATTTCCAGAAAAAGAGGAACAAATGACCAAAGATTCTTTGCTTACATAAGCAGGAATGTCATAAGTTTTACATGTTGACATTGGTACGCTGCGTTCATCAGCGCTGAATTCAATGGCAAAGTCAGCTCCTATTCCCGAACCACCCATACCAATGACCAGAATATTTCTTAGAGGTTCAATTGAAGGGGTTAATTTGATATTTTCTGCTATAGTAATTGCCTCTTTAAGTTGAGCAGTAAAATTGGCAATGAGTTGATCCATCATCTTTTATAGGTTTCTTGATTCGAAATTATTGAACTTGAAAAAGTTAAATATTAAGATTAGATTTGTAATAATACAAAAAGGAATCAAAAATAAGAAAAATATGGCGAATCACAACGATCTGGGGAAATTAGGAGAAGAAATTGCAAGAAACTTTTTAAGTGAAATAGGACACAACATCAAAGCAGTTAATTGGAATTTTTCAAATGCTGAAATTGATATCATTTCGGAAGAGGGAACAATTCTTGTATTTACTGAGGTAAAATCACGTCAAAATATTACTTTTGGATATCCGGATGAGGCTATTACCAGAAAAAAGGAAAAAATGATTTATGAAGCAGCAGCTGCCTATATGGATAAAATAAATTACGAAAAAGAAATCAGATTTGATATTGTCACGGTAACAATGGAACCAAAATTGATAGTACAACATTACAAAGATGCTTTTTTCCCTATTTGGTAACCTCTTTGGTATAAATTACGTTTAAATAGATTCAATAACAAGCTATATGAAATTTTATCATCTCTTTTACGTGCTGTTTTTCCCTATTCTCTTGAGTGCTCAACCCTATCTTGTGGATGAGAGTATCGTTGAAGTATCCGGAGTCGTGATTTCAAGAAACGATCAAAATAGAATGCAATATGTGCCTTTCGTAACAGTTTACGTTAAAAATACTAGTAGAGGAAGTTATGCCAATTATGAGGGTATGTTTTCAATCGTCATCAGAAAAGGAGAGACTGTTTCTTTTTCAGCCATAGGTTTTGAAGAAACCTCCATTACTGTTCCAAAGGATTACAAGGATATGTATTTTTCTACCGTTATAGAATTGAAGCCAAAAGACTTGAATCTGGCAGAGGTAGTTGTTTTTCCATGGCCAGACAGAGATAATTTCAGAGCAGAGTTTTTAGCCATGGAGCCTACTCAGGCTTTACAAATGGAAGAGGTAGCCAGACAAAACCTCAACAAAAGGAAAATGTTGGAAATTGGTGGAGAGATGGGAATGGATGGCCGAGAAAACGCCATGTATTACCTTCAACAACAGGCTTCGTCATATTCTTATCTGGGGCAGGCAAGACCGACTCCTATTTTAAATCCTATGGCTTGGGCTCAGTTTTTCAAACAGATTCAAGATAAGAAAAAGAAGAAAAACGATGATGATTGATTTTGCAAAAAAGTCAACTCTACCTCGTCAAAACTACATAATCTGACAGTATATTCTTTAAGAAATCTACCTTGTTGCCAGGGATAATTTTTATATCCAGCAATTCAGCGATTTTTTCCGTTAATAGGTCAATCGCGTTTTCATGTGCCTTATTTCTGAACTTTGTAGCTTGTTCCAATACTTTTTTGACGAAAAGCATATCCTGTTCGCTTAGTCTTGTTACTTCAGGATATTTTGCCTCATAGTTTTCTAAGGATTTGATATTGAGAATATCATCCAATTTGAAACTTTTGCTGGATATCTTTTTGATCACCGTGGTTCCCGACATCATACAGCCCAGTCTCTGGTTGTAATCCGAGGAACTAATCAATAGGGCAGCAACGGAGCCTGCAGACATCCAGATATCAATGAATCTAAAGGACCAACGTATTAAAAAGTCAAAAGCTGAGGCAGGATCTCCATTGATTTTTACCACTTTTAATCCAACTAATTTTTTTCCCAATGTTTGTCCATCAAGGAGCGTTTCGCTGAAAAAGGTGTAGAATAGTATTGCGGGTATTTGGATGAAGTAGGTGAAATATAAATGTGATTCAGAATCATAGAAAATAGCCATTCTAATAAAATTCAAAAAAATCAGAATGCCAACCCAGATGACTATGTCAACTGCAAAAGCTGAGAATCTGTTAGCTACGGAAGCCAACTCGTACTGAATACTTACTTTCTGTGCAGTGGTTATCTCAATTTTTTTCATACCAAAACCCTGTTCCTCCTGATGTCAATAGTTTAAAATTCTTGTTGGAATCAAATGAATAATGCAAATTAAAAGTAGTTAAAAAAACAGATAACAATAGTACAAAAGCTACTCAAAATTTGTATTTTGGCTAATATTAGCTCATTTAAAAAACATCTGCTTATCGTCTTCCTTGAGACAGTGACTTTAGTGATTTATGAAAGAAACTAACTTTATCAATCAAAATAAAGACAAGTGGATAAGATTCGAAAAAATTCTTGGTCAAAACAAAAAAGATCCTGAAGAATTAAGTAATCTCTTTATCGAAGTCACTGACGACCTTTCTTACTCAAGATCCTTTTATCCAAATCGTTCCGTCAGAGTATATCTCAATGGTTTGGCTCAAAGAGTTTTTTATGATATTTACAAAAACAGAAAAAGTCGATTAAAAAAATTCTGGACTTTCTGGAAAGATGATATCCCTCAGGTACTATTTGAATCGAGATTGGATTTATTGTTTAGTTTTTCTGTTTTCACACTTTCTATTATAATTGGCATATTCTCATCTGTAATGGATGTTGAGTTTCCTAGAGTTATTTTGGGAGATTCTTATGTAGATATGACCATCGAGAATATCGAAAAAGGAAAGCCTATGTCGGTTTATGATGATCCGAATCAAGGGGATATGTTTTTTAGAATTGCCTTCAATAATCTTAAAGTAGCCTTTTTTTCATTTATTCTGGGACTGTTTTTTGGCATTGGAACCATATTTTACATGATCTACAATGGCATCATGGTTGGAGCTTTTCAGTACTTGTTTTTTCAACAGGGAGTATATACCGATTCATTATTGACCATTTGGGTGCATGGTGCTATTGAGATATCTGCTATTATTGTTGCCGGAGCTTCGGGCATTCATCTGGGCAGAGGTTTGCTTTTTCCTGGTACTCTAAGCAGGATTCAGGGCTTGCAATTGTCTGCCAGAAGAGCTTTGATGATTTATTTAAGCTTGGTACCTCTAATCATCCTGGCAGCTTTTATCGAAAGTTTTATCACGAGATACAGTGATGCACCCTATTTTGTTAGAGGGTTATTGATCTTTTTCTCTTTTGCTTTTATGATTGGCTACTATGTTTATTATCCTTGGTTGAAGGCTAAGAGGGGGTTTGTTCATCAGATCAGAGAGGTAAATCTACCAGCCATCAAAAAAACAGAACTAAAGTTTAACAGGATTAAAAACAGCGGTCTGATTTTTACAGATACCTTTATCTTTTTTCGAAAAGGAATCAAGTCTTTTGCTCTATATGCAGCCATACTTGCTTTTATTTACACTTCTGTAATGATGTATAGCGGTGGTTATGAAAAATTTGAGTCAAATACCAGTGGAATTCTGTTTTTTATAAAATCTTTTGAATTAACTGCGATAAATTTAATGAATCTTATGGTTCAGGAATCGATTGGAGCTCAATGGTTTTTAAATGTCGCAGTAATGACTGTAATGGGCTTTCTTGCTATGTACAGAGCAGCACATTTTGCTCAAAAAAGCAGCAAAACCATTGTTTATATACTCAAGTGTTTTATCTCGGTTCTTTTAG
>JBILRD010000068.1:0-8142 GCA_044372845.1 Saprospira sp.
CCATTTTAAAACAGAGACAGTTCTCTCCAAAGTCATTCAACGCTCTCCAATGGTTAAAAGATAAAAATGAATTAAACTATATTTCTGATGATGGCTCTAAGTTGATGTCCATCGATGAGCTTGGACTAAATGCTGAAATTTTAAAATTAGAGGAACTAAACTCTGTATTGAATCTTTCATTGAAGAGATTGCCATTGTTAACATGGACAAGCCCAACTGCATTTTATTTTCAAGTGGAGAATAGTTTTTACAGCTTTGATCTAATTCAAAAGACTGGAAATAAAATTTTGAGTTTTAACAGTGCAGCTGAAAATATTGACTTTCACTTTGCAACTAATAAAGTAGCATACACTATTGGAAAAAACCTGCTTTTTGCAGATTCTAAAAATGATAGCATCTCAATTACAAAAATTAAATCTGATCAGGATATTGTATGTGGACAGTCAATCGCCCGTTCAGAATTTGGCATTTCAAAAGGTTTATTCTGGTCTCCCTCGGGAAAATTATTGGCTTTTTATCAAAAGAATGAATCAGAGGTTGCAGATTATCCATTATTGGACATAAATGTTGTTCCTGGTAAGCTAAAGAGCATCAAATATCCAATGGCTGGACAAAAAAGTGAATCTGCAAAAATAGGAGTTTACAATTTCCAGACAAAGCGAACCATTTATCTAAAGGTTAGTGCTGAGAAAGATCAATATCTGACTAATTTAGCCTGGGATCCAAATGAAAAGTTTGTATACGTTGTCGTGGTCAATAGAGCGCAAAATCATATTTGGTTGAATCAATACAATGCAAATGATGGCAACTTTATTAAAACACTTTTAGAGGAAGAACATCCTAAATATGTTGAACCTGAACATCCTGTTTGGTTTATACCATCAACTGAAAATGAATTCCTATGGATGAGTGAAAGGGATAATTTCAAACATTTATACCATTACAATACAAAGGGCGAATTGCTAGGCCAGCTGACTAAGGGAAAAATAAATGTTGAAAGTATATTGGGATACAATAAAGAAAATTCTGAAATATTTTTCAGTGCTTACGATGAATCGGGGCTAAACCTTCATGCTTATTCTGTTTCATTAAAAAAGAAAGGCGATATAAACCGATTAACCGATACAGACGGTATTCACAATCTTAGTCTAAGTTCAGATGCTACTAAACTTTTAGACAATTACTCTAATTTGACAACAGCGAGAAAAATCAGCGTCATAGACTTGAAAAATTTAAATGAGCCTATCAGTTTATTGGAGTCTGATAATCCACTGAAAGAATTTGCTGAAACCAAAGTCCAAATTAAAACTTTGAAGGCTGAAGATGGAACTCCATTGCAATGCAGAGTTATCCTTCCATCCAATTTTGATTCTACCAAAAAATATCCTGTGATTGTTTATGTTTATGGCGGCCCACATGCTCAGATGGTTACTAATTCCTGGATAGCAGGAGCCCCATTATGGATGTTAAGTCAGGCAGAAAAAGGCTACATTATTTTTACCCTAGACAACAGAGGGTCAGCTCACAGGGGATTGGAATTTGAAAATGTTATTCACAGACAATTGGGTACTGTTGAAATAGAAGATCAAATGACCGGGGTAAATTATCTTAAATCATTGAATTATGTTGACAGTACTAAAATGGCTGTCCATGGTTGGAGCTTTGGCGGATTTATGACTATATCCATGATGTTGAGAACTCCTGATGTATTTAAAGTGGGAGTAGCTGGCGGCCCTGTTACTGACTGGAAATACTACGAAGTAATGTACGGTGAAAGATATATGGACAAGCCTGAAGAAAATCCGGAGGGTTATAAAAAGGCAGCCCTTCATCATTACGTCAAAAATCTGAAAGGAGATCTTTTGATGATTCATGGAACAGTGGATGATGTGGTTTTAGAGCAACATAGTCTTTCTTTGATAAAGTCTTTTGTGGAAAACGGCATTTTGGTCGATTATTTCACTTATCCCATGCATGCTCACAATGTTTTAGGAAAAGATAGATTGCACCTGATGAGAAAGGTATTGAGTTATATAGAAGACAAACTTAATTAAAATTGCTTTACAGCTTTTTTGGTTATTGATTAAAAGCTCATTTTATAAAGACCTGTATCATTATTTTATTCGATTTTAAGTCAAAAATTTGCAATGCTTGATCATTGTAAAACTTTAAAATAGATTAAAATGGATATCAGTCATCTAACAGATTTAGAAATTAAAGCCTTGTTGATTCAATACGATTCAGAGCTTAGAAAACTTAGTTTTCAAATGCAAATGATACATTCAACATTGCAAAATCTTCACGAAAAACTTGGTGAAAATATTGCCACAATTAGACTTGAAAATAAAAATGGGACCGTTAGTTCCAGTAATATCCTCAAAGCAACAAATGGACAATTGGAATTCAATAGTCAGACTAAAGAAGAATTTAAAACTTTTAAAAAGAGAGGAAGAAAACCTAATTCAAAGCTACATCAGGACAACTTGGATTTGACTCAGAAAACAATTAAAAAGAGAGGAAGAAAACCCAAGATACAAAATAATTAAAAAATTGACCCTTATATCCCGAAAGTCATAAACGCTGATTTTTGGGATTTTTTTTTGTGTTCAATCCTAATATTTCTATCTTAGTGTTTGGTCTTAAAAAAGGATTTACACAGTATGAGTAAGCAAAAAAAAGTTCAGAATAAAACAGTAAAAACAGAGCTGCAAAATAAAAACAGCTCCTCTGGAAATAAAAAAAATATAGCACAGTCTAATAATCTCAATAGTAATAAAAACAATAATTTTTCTTATATATTATTGGCTATTGCAGCGATTTCCATCTTAACATATTTTGCTTACCAACCTGCTATGGACAACGATTTTGTCGATTGGGATGACAATACCTATGTTTTAGATAATACGATGGTTCGTAATGAAAAAGTGCCCGTATCAGAGATATTCAAACAACCGGTATCTTTAAATTATCATCCAATCACCATGCTGACTATGCGATGGAATAACAATGATTGTAAGGATTGTGTGTATGGCATCTCTGCTAAACCATTTATTTATTGGAATATTATTCTACATATCCTCAATTCAATTTTTGTTTTTCTGCTAGCCTTCAGGTTAAGTAAGGAAAACTGGTTTGTAGGATTGTTCAGTTCTTTGGTTTTTGCCTTACATCCGATGCATGTAGAATCGGTAGCCTGGGTATCTGAAAGAAAAGATGTCCTTTATGTTTTCTTTTTTCTGGCTGGTTTACTAAGCTATGATAAATATTTAACCGCAAAATATTTTGAATCAAAAAAACAATACAGCTGGTTAATCTTCAGTTTAGGACTGTTTGTGTTGTCCTGTTTGTCCAAAGCCATGGCGGTGGTTTTTCCTTTGGTGATGATATTGATGGATTTTTGGCGTAATCCTGAATCCAATCCGATAACAGCTTTGAAGCAAAGTTTTAAACCTGCCAAGCTAGTTGAATACCTTCCTTTTTTTGCTGTAGCCATGTTTTTTGGTTTGATGGCTATGAATGTTCAGAGCGGTGGAGATTTTTATGGAATGTTGGACAAACGCGGACAAGAGGTCGCCGTCAATAAATTTGATACCTTTAGTATCCTGATGCGACTTCATTTCGCTGCTTATGGTTTTTGTATGTACATTATCAAGTTTTTTGTTCCTAACAATCTCTGTACCTTTCATCCCTATCCAACTTTGGCAGAGTATCATAGTTCCTCAATATATTGGGGATTGTTTATACTAAGTTTGATCATGGCCGCTGTCGCTCTGTTGAGTTTAAAGAAAACCAAAATTGTATTATTCGGAACTGGATTTTATTTTTTTACTGTTGCTTTCGTTTTACAATTTATCTCTGTAGGGGTGGTAATCATGGCTGACAGATACAGTTATCTTCCATATGTTGGTTTTGCTTTTATGCTGGCTATGTTGGTTGAAACCTATCTTCCAAAATCGATTAAATATGTTATTTATGGAATTTCAGCCATCGCCGCGTTGTTTTGGATGACAAGTACTAAATCTCAGGTCGATAGCTGGCAGGACAGTGAGGCGCTTTGGGGAAAGGTCATCAGTACTTATCCGAATCAGGAACAACCGCATAGTATTCGTGGAAATTTCTACGGGAAAATGGCCAGCAGGTCAATTGAACAGAAAAATCTTCAAAAACAACAGGAATATATGAATAAGGCAGCTGAAGATTTCCAAATTGCTATTAAACTCAAGTCGGAGAGACCTGATGTTTATGAAGGAATGGGTAATATTTTCGGAATGCGAGGAGATAATCAAAAAGCTTTGGAAATGTATAGTCTGGCAATTAAATACAATCCAAACAAAGCTACTATTTATATCAATAGAGGAATCGCTTATTCTTTCAAAGGCGATTTACAGGCTTCCTTAAAAGATATGGAAAAGGCTGTACAGCTTGAGCCAAAACCCAATCATATTTTTTATCGAGGCATAGCCAGACAAAGAGTAGGAGATCTTGCAGGGGCCAAGGCTGATTATGAAAATGTTTTAAAGCTTGATCCTGGAAATAAACAAGCTACAGAACAGTTGAAAACCATAAAATAAACTATCTCACCAATAAATACTTATATTTGATACTACAGCTACTGAATCTTTTTTCTGCTTATTACATCAAGTAACTGAGATCAATTGAAAGCCATTGTTTTTAAAAGAAGATTTTTTGTCTTCATTTTACTGTTTTATTTTACGAATGTTCAAGCTCAAATTAGAGATAGTTTAGGCCTGAATACTTTTAGCTGGTCCAATCAAAGACAACAAAAAATAGCATTTTCTAAAGATACCCTCCAGCTTGATAGTTTAACCATTTCAAAAATCAATTTTTTTTCTAATAACAATGGCAAGTTATACCCAGATAGCTGCTATTCAAAGATTGGCAATAAGATTCTCTTAAATCCGAACTGTTTTAATGTAAAAGATAGTTTTACTGTAAATTACGAGGTCATCCCACTGGCACTTCACCGTCCTGTTTTTAATAAAAACAGAAATATGATTGGAAAGAAAACCTTGCTGGGAGAGGATTTTGTTATTGGAAGCGGTTATTCCTACAATCCTTTTGCTCAAAATCAAGATAATAATGATTTCAAGGGTTTGGATTATAGCGGTAGCTTTTCCAGAGGGATTTCAGTTGGAAACCGACAAGATCTTATTTTGAATTCAGGATTCAACCTTCAATTGGGTGGAAAGATAGGAGATGTCGAAATCAGCGGAGCTATATCTGACAACAATATACCATTGCAACCGGAAGGAAATACACAACAGTTACAGGATTTTGACAGAATTTTTCTTCAATTCAAGCTAAATGATAATTTTCTCTTAGCGGGAGATTATGATTTAAAAAGGCCTGAGGGGAGTTACTTTGCCAATTATTACAGAAGGACACAGGGTATTCAAGTTGGCAGTACCTTCAAAGTCAATCAGCAAACGACTGTCAAAACAGATGCCAGCTTTGCTATTTCCAGAGGCACTTTTACTCGAAATTCTTTTCTGGGTCAGGAAGGAAATCAAGGACCCTATCGACTAAAGGGTGCAAACGGTGAAACTTTTCTGATCATCATTGCCGGTACTGAAAGAGTATTTATGGACGGTATCCTTTTGAGCAGGGGAGCCGATAATGATTATATTATAGATTATAACCTTGGTGAAATAATTTTTACTAATAAGCGTTTAATTACCAAAGACAAGCGTATTCAGATCGAATTTAGTTATTCGGATCTGAATTATCTTCGAACCATCAATACCTTCAATAGCAGTATTAAACAAGGAAATACTGCATTTCGAATCAACTGGTATTCAGAGCAAGATGTAAAAAATCAGCCAGCTCAAGCCAATTTATCTGATTCTGCCAAAGCGGTACTTAGAAGGGTAGGAGATAATTTGAATGAGGCTTTTGTCTGGGGCGCTTCCATTCCTGATAGCGACCAATCAATCAGTGGTTTAGTAAAATATAAATTGGTAGATACCTTGGTAGCAACAGTTTTATACGATTCAGTACTAGTCTATTCCACCAATGAAGATTCTGCAATTTATACTGTAAAATTCAGTCAGATCAGCAGCGGTGGTAATTATATCAGAATAAACAGTGCTGCAAATGGGACTGTATTTGCCTGGATTGCCCCGGATAGTGTAACGGGAGCACCCCGAGGGACACATGAGCCTATTGAATTATTATCGACACCAAAAATGAGACAGATGCTCAATGTTGGAGCAGATTATAAGATGGGTAAAAATGGAATTATTCAGGCAGATTTGGCTTTAAGTAACAATGATTTAAATACGTTTTCAAAAGTTAGCAATGAGGATAATCTTGGTATAGCCTCGAGGTTGTCCTATCAGCAAAAGATTAAAATTTTTGAAAAGTCTGTTAAGTCAGAAAAAGACAGTTCCAAAACGGAGAAAAACATAACGAATCTGCTGTTGGGAGCTCATTATGAATTTGTTCAAAATCGTTTTGAAGTACTCGAACCCTACCGCCCTCGAGAATTTCAAAGAGACTGGAATACAGAACAAATCGGTAAAACAAACGAGCATTTATTAAACTCAACAATTGGACTGGAGAGTAATAAATGGGGTTTTGTAAAATATCAATTTGCTGCCCTGTTAAAAGAAAATTTGTATCAGGGTTCCAAACAGCAGTTGAATGCTGATATAAAATATAAAGGTTGGAATCTTCTGACCAACGCCTCTTATTTGAAGGTGAACTCTTCCTTTGAAAAAACTAGCTTTCTGAGACCTACTGTCGATTTAAGTTATCAATTCAAAAAAATAAGAGGGCTTAAAATTGGAATTTATGGCGAACAGGAAAAGAATGAAAGGATTTTGACTGGCTCTGATACATTATCCGCCGCTAGTATTTATTATGACGTTATAAAGTTTTATGCAGAACTTCCAGCTTCTGAGAAGATTGGTTTAAAAGCATCAGCTTTAAGGAGATATGACTATGTTCCGATATCCAGAGAATTCAAAACTTTGACCATTGCTGATGAATTAAATTTTGGAGGCGATTGGAAATCCGGTAAAATCTCCAACCTTCAGTGGAATTTGAATTACAGGAATTTAAGAATTGTCGATAGCAGCAGAACCAACCTGGAGCCTAAAGAAACCTATTTGGGCAGGGTGGAATATAATTTAAATCTTAAAAAAGGTTTTATCAGATTAAATACTATTTACGAGTTGGGGGCCGGACAACAACAGAGATTGGCCTATAATTATGTAGAAGTTGATCGTGGAATGGGTACTCATGTCTGGATCGACAGAAATGAAGATGGTATTCAGCAACAAAACGAGTTCGAGCAGGCCATTTTTATGGATCAGGCCAATTTTCTGAGGGTAACTCTATTAACTAATGAATTTATTAAAACCAATAATGTTTCTTTGAGTCAAAGTATAGATCTTGATCCTTCTGTGTTTTTTAAGAAAAAATCTAAAAATACACCGAAAAGCAACTTTGCATTCTTAGGAAAATTTTCATCCAGAACTTTGTTAAAGATTGACAGAAAGACAATTGCCAATGCCGATATTCTGGCTTTTAATCCTTTTCAGTTTGATGTGGCGGATTCTTCTTTACTTTCGACGGGTTCCACCATCAGAAATATCATTTACTATAACAGAACAGAAACGAAGTTCAGGGTTGAATTTCAGCAATCTGATTCTAGAGTAAAAACGCTTTTGAATATTGGATTTGAAACAAGAAGAAGGTCGGATTTTTCACTGTTGCCCTCTTTCAAGATTGGAAATAATTTCAGAGCCCAGCTGACAGCGATTTATGGTTTTAATGATAATTTTTCACAGTTTTTTTCTGACAGGAACTATGAGTTGAGATTTTGGGAGGCACAGCCTCAGTTGACTTATATGAGAAAAACTATTTTCAGAACCTCCCTAATGTATAAATTCAAAGACAACAGAAATAAGATAGGAGCCATGGAAAATGCAAGATCTCACGATATAACCGTTGAGGCAAAATATTCCAAGAGCGGAAAGGCAAATACCTCCATCAGAAGTTCTTTCTCCTGGGTAAATCTGAAGTTTGTCGGACAAAATAATACACCCGTTCAGTTTGCGATGACTGATGGATTGCAAAATGGGCAAAACTTTCTTTGGTCTTTGAGCATCGATCGCT
>JBILRD010000070.1:0-8125 GCA_044372845.1 Saprospira sp.
ATCTGAGGTGAATGAGTTATGGATATTACCTGGTGTTTAGAGGCTAAGTCTTTCATGATATTACCCATCTGAAGGGCTACTTCTCCAGAGACACCTGCATCTATTTCATCAAAAATCAAGGTGGGCAAAGTCATCGCATTGGCTATAAGAGATTTTATACAAAGAGCCAGCCTTGACATTTCTCCTCCTGATACTATCCCTTTAATCTCTTCCAATCGACTTCCTTTATTGGATGCAAATAAAAACTTTAATTGGTCCGTTCCCGAAGCTGTTATTTTAGAAATTTCTTGAATATCCACCTTAATTCTGGCATTACTCATCGACAACTGTACCAATAGCTTGTGGATATTATCTTCAAAAACTGCTGCTGCTGATAATCTTCTATCTGTCAAAATTTTTCCAATCTCAAATAACTCCTTTTCTTGAAGTTCCAGTTTTTTTTCTAAATTGATTATTCTCTGTTCCAAATTCTCATGCCCTTTCAGGTTCTTTTGCAACTCTTGTTGAATTTGAATCAGTTCTCTATCAGTGCTAACAAAATGTTTTTTCTCCAATTTAAACAGAACAGAAAGGCGATTTTCAATTTCTGTTATTCTTTCCGCATCATAATCTGTGCTATCAGCAATATCTTGAAAATCAGAAGATAGTTCTTCCAATTCATATTTTATATTTTCCAACTTTTCAGTCAATTCTGCAATTCTAGGATGATACTTTGAGACTGAGTAACTCTCATTTAAACAATCACTGATAAGTGAGACAACAGACATTTCGTCCTCCGTAAGTCCCATACTGACTTTCATCAAAGCTCTCTTTATCAATTCGGCATTGGACAATTTTTTCTGCTCTAATTCCAACTCTTCTTGTTCGCCCTCCACTAGATCAGCCTCTTCCAATTCTCTTAGCTGAAAAATCAAATAGTCGTTTTCTTTATTAGCCGATAGCAAACTCGCCTTAAGCTTTTCTATTTCTTTTGAATCAGATACATAGCTAAGATATTTAGAATCATATTCAGACAATATTTTTTTATTGTCTGCCAGCGCATCAATAACTTTAAGTTGAAAGTTGGGATTTTGAATGATCAGCGTATCAAACTGTTGGTGTATATCTACTAAATGCTCCGTCAATTCTCTTAAGGCATCTAATACTACAGGACTGTAATTTACAAATGCTCTGGTTTTTCCATTTGGGAGAATCTCTCTTCTGATAATGGTTTCATCAGAATAATCAAGGTCAAGTTTATCAAATAAGTCTTTTAGATTATAATTTGCAATATCAAAAACAGCTTCTACTGTACATTTATTATTCAAATCATATAAGACCTTTGTCTCGGCTCTATTACCCATGATCAATCCCAGCGCTCCCATTAAAATGGATTTACCTGCACCGGTTTCACCGGTAATAATGGTTAAATTATCTGAAAAATCAATATCAACAGATTCAATAATAGCGTAATTTCTTATTCTTAGAGATCGTATCATTTACTGTATAGGATTAAACAATGTTAAGATTGTTCAAAATTATTCCTTTTGAATTGGAAAGTCAAGTTTAAACCTGATTGATATTGAATAAACTCAAATTTTCTAGATTTCTTTAATGGCATTTACCATGGATTCCCAGGAAAATTTTTTCTTCTCCTCCTTGACAAATACATTAAAATCATGGGCCCTACTATTCTCATAGAAATCCAGCATAGCGTCCGCTATTGCTTTTTCCTCTACTTCTGTGACATATCCAGCTTTACCATTGGCAACAATTTCGGGAAGTCCACCAACATTGGTTACCAGCATTGGCAATTCAAAATGATAAGCCATTTGAGAAATACCGCTTTGAGTGGCAGTTTTATAGGGTTGAACTACTAAATCCGAAGCGCCGAAATACAAACCCACCTCAGCATTTGGAATAAAGTCTGTATGAAGTACCAATCGATCTCTGATGCCCAATTCATCTATCAAATCCTCATAAGGTTTGGAATCTGTATAAAATTCTCCGGCTACAATCGCTTTGATTCCTGCAGCCTTAACTCTTTCATCTGCCAAAGCTTTTAACAACAAATCCAATCCTTTATAATCTCTAATAAAGCCAAAAAACAATATATATTTCCCGTTTTGATCTAATCCTAACTTTTCCCTTGCAACAGATTTTTCAATAATTTCACCATAATTATCATAGATTGGATGAGGAATGTACTTTACTTTTTGCTCTTTATTAACAAAAAGCTTCATATCCTCTCCTACGGATCTTGACATCACGATAAATGCATCAACAGCTTTTACAAAATATTTTGTGAATGCTCTGTCTCCAATCCTTTTTTCATGAGGAATTATATTATCTACAATAGATACAATTTTGCTTTTCTTATTTTTCTTAATTTTTCTCAAAATAGTTCCAAAACATGGCCCCATAAAGGGTAACCAGAATTTTACGATCACTAGGTCAGGATTTATCTTGGCAATCTCATTCCCAACAGCCATCCAGTTTAATGGATTAACTGAATTTATTTTTACGTGAATTTTAATATTTTCAGGAGCAGGATCAGATGAGTACTGAGTTTTTCCTGGAAACAAGAAACCCGGATATTGCAATGAGAAAGTATAAATTTCAACATCATCTCCTGCTTCTTGAAAAGCCTGAGCCAATCTTTCATTGAAAGCAGCTAAACCTCCTCTAAGAGGATGAGCAGAACCAATGATGACAATTTTTTGAGGCATAAACTTCTTTCTTAGTCAAAATAAAATTAAAACTGAAGTGCTACAAAAAACTGTATTCCCCAATTTACATCCTTGTCCTTTCTAAAAATATAATCTCTGTTGGAATCAATTGATTTTTGAGAGATATCGTAATTGTTATTTGTTACATCCAATAAACCATAATATCCCCTGGCTCCGACTCTAAGACCTTTGGTAAAAAACAACGAAGTTCCGAAGTTTAAACCAAAATCAACCGTATTAAAAAAAGATCCTTTTTTATCATCGAAGAAATAATAAGCACCAAGCCTTGATGGGTAGTTGATGGTCGTGCCGGATATTCTGCCGCTTTTATCGACAGCACTGCTAGCCAATCCACCAGCATCATCAGTTCCTGCCCTGTAATCTATTTCCATTTCAAGAAAATCGGCTGCATTAGGATTTACATCATCAATGATTCCATATTTCAAAATTCCTAGAGATCTACTACTCACCAAAAAAGAAACACTTGGTCCAAAATCAAACATTAACCTGTCTTTGATAGCAAATGCATAAAACGTTAAAGGAATTTCGATGTAACCATTTGTAATATTCATACTCATGATCTTTTTCTGACCCTGAAAAATCTGTGTGACGTTAGGATCTGCGACAGTACCTGTCAATTTCAAAAAAGAATTTTCAGATTCAAAACGTTGCAGCGCACCCTTCTGGCTAAATAGTACTTCGGCACTTAATCCTATTCTATCATTGATAGGCATCGAAACAGTTGCTCCAACACAGATTCGGGTGGTCATTTTGTAACTCTCCAATTTATTTCCTGAATCATCTTTTTCTAGAGGACCTGAAATATTAGATAAAGTAGCCCCAGCTCTAAAGCCAAATTTGAAATCAATTTGAGCCATTGCAGAGAATGATGCCAACAGCATCCACACAAAAGAAAGATTTTTTAGAAATTTCATATTTCAGATTTGTATTTTTATCAGATTAGACGTACAAATATACTACTAAGTTAAAAAGCAAAGAAAAAACTTAGAAAGCCATTGTTAAAAATCAATAAAAATATTCAAGATGAAGTGGCATACTGAATTGATTCCGGAAAAATTAAACTATCCAATAAGTTATAAAGACAAGATTATGGCTTTAGGGTCCTGTTTTGTTGAAAACATCGGCCAAAAACTTACAGATTTAAAATACAAGGTACAGGTGAATCCTTTTGGAATTCAATACAATCCAATCTCTATAGCCAACAGTCTAAATAGATTGATGGCTGGAAATATTCTTGAATCTTCTGAATTGTTTAATCATGAAGGTTTATGGCATAGTTTCATGCATCATAGTGACTATTCAAATATCGATAAGGAAATTTGTCTTGAACAAATCAATAGGGAGTTTGAAAAAGCAAGAGTGCATTTACAAAATGCTGAAAGTCTAATGATCACCTTAGGAACAGCCTGGGTTTATGAATACAGTTTAAACAAAATGATTGTTAATAATTGCCATAAACTACCTGCTTCAAATTTCAAGAGACACAGACTAGAGGTTGATGAAATAGTATGTCAATTGTCCAATACCTTTATGGAGTTGACAAAATTTAATCCAAATCTTAGAATCCTCATTACAGTCAGTCCAATAAGACATCTTAAAGACGGATTTCACGAAAATCAAATTAGCAAATCCAGTTTATTACTTGCCGTAGAAAAACTGAGAGAAATTTTTAAGCACGTACAATATTTTCCATCCTATGAAATCATGATGGATGATTTGAGGGACTATCGTTTCTATAAATCTGACATGGTTCATCCAAATGAAATGGCGATTGATTACATCTGGGAAAAATTTGTCATTTCTTCACTTTGCGAAAAAGAAAAAGAAATAAGAGATGCTATTTTGAAAATCTCTCAAGCTTACCATCATCGAATTTTTAATACAGAAACTGACCTTGCCCAAAAATTTATTAACAATCAATTAAACTACATTATTTTGTTAAAAACAAAATATGATTTTTTAGACTTCAATCGAGAACTTAATTACTTTCAAAAACTGAAATTATAAATCATTTTACTATTTTCGAGACAGCAATCTACCCAAAACCTAATGAAACTACATTTTACACTTTTTTTAATATTATTGTTGAGCTCAATTGTATTAGCTCAGCATGGTACACCTCAAAATGCCGGAGCCAGAGGTGCCGCCATGAGTAATGCATCTGTTGCTTTTAGTGATATTAACAGTGCTTTTTCAAATCAAGCCGGGCTGGCATTTGTTGAGAATATTAGCTTTTCTGCCTACGGTGAGCGCCGATTCCTTGCCGAGGGACTTAATTCATTTTTATTCGCTGCTGCTGTACCGTTAAAATCCTATGGAACTTTTGGTTTGACTGTCAATCATTTTGGATTCAATGATTATAATGAGCAGAAAATCGGTCTATCCTACGCCAGAAAATTGGCTAAAAATTTTTCGATTGGAGCCCAGTTGGACTATCTGTCTACCAGAATTCCAGATTATGGTGTTGCAGGCACTGTTACTGTCGAAATTGGAATATTAGCCAATATCAATAAACAGGTAAGCATTGGTGCCCATGTTTACAATCCTGTTAACTCAAAATTAAACAGTACAGACAGACTACCAGCACTCATCAATGTTGGGGTATCTTATAGCCCTTCTCCAAAAGTCATGATGAGTGGTCAATTAGAAAAAGATATCAACAATCAACCTTTGAAAGGCAGATTTGGATTGGAATATAAACCTGTTTCCATATTCTCACTCAGAGCTGGATTTGTAGCCTCACAAGTTTCTATGGCTAGTTTTGGTTTTGGTATCCTATTGAAAGATTTGCAAATTGATGTTGCAAGCTCTTACCATCAAGTACTTGGAATTACACCTTCTTTATCCATCATCTACTCCATTAACAAGAATAAAATTGTTAATAAGGAGGAAGAATAAATTATTAGCCCTGAAACATTTTATACACATATCACTTCTATTTATCTCTTTCCTCCCAATTGTTTTTGGGCAGGTAAATGATAGTAGTGATGTGATTGACAGCGATCTTGAAACCCAGTTCACCATTGAAAATCTGATAGAAGATGCGGACGTTCAGGAATTTAATTTTGACACAGAATTTGAGAGATTCGAAACCTATAGAAATAATAAACTTGACATCAATCGCTGCAGCAGAGAGCAACTCATCAATCTGGGATTATTGACCGAAATTCAGGTTCAAGCATTTTTGAATTACAGAAAAAGATTTGGACAGATTTTTTCATTTTATGAAATGATCAACATCCCTACCTTTGATCTTACTACTGCCAGAAGAATCCTACCTTTTTTAAGCATCGATCTCGAAAAAGAACGAGAGGCATTCAATCTTAAAAGAGCATTTAAATATTCTAAAAACGAAGTTTTCTTACGATATCAAAGAATCTTAGAGCAACAGGCAGGGTATTTCCCAAAAGATTCTATATCTGATCCAGCTTATCTGGGCTCACCTGATAAAATGTACCTGAGATACCGATTGTCTTACAAGGACCGTCTGAGTATAGGATTAACTATGGAAAAAGATCCCGGAGAGCAATGGTTAAATAATTTCAGTCAAAAAAGCAGGATTAAATTACCAGATTATTTTTCTCTTCACCTTTTTGCTAAAGATATCAACAGATACATTAAAGCAGTTGCTCTTGGAGACTTTCAGATTTTTATTGGTCAGGGACTAACAATGTGGGGAGGATTTGGAGTAAGAAAAAGTCCTGCCTCTTTAAATATCAAGAGATTTTCTCCTACACTAAGACCCTATACTTCGGTAAATGAATCGGTATTCATGAGGGGGGCAGCCGCTACATTTGAATTTGGTAAAATCAATAAACTGGAAGCTACTGTTTTTGCTTCGCACCGTTTCAGAGATGCCAATATTTCGGTAACTGATAGTAGTGATGATGCTTCTTTGGACGTTCTGCAAATTTCATCCTTACAAGAATCGGGTTCTCATAGAACGCTTAATGAATTGTCTGATAAAAATTCAACGCAATTTATCAGTAGTGGAGCCGTTGTAAAATACAAGGGAGAAAATTGGCAGCTTGGAGCTCACCTTGTTCACAATTATCTTAGTGACTCTTTAAACCGAATTCCTCAATTGTATCAAAATTATCAGTTTACGGGGAAGCACAATTTAATGGCGGGAGTGGATTATGCTTTTTTGTATAAAAATTTACAGTTTTTTGGTGAAACGGCCATCAGTCAAAATGGTGGAATGGCAACATTAAACGGATTATTAGCCGCATTGGATGAAAAACTAAGCATTGCTTTACTACAAAGGTATTATGATAAAAAATATCAATCTCTAACAGGAAATGCCTTTGGAGAAAGCGCCAATACTAACAACGAATCGGGGCTCTATCTTGGAATCAACAGTAATATTGCCAGTGGATTGACTTTGAACGGATATTTTGACATTTTTAGATTTCCATGGCTTCGCTCCAGTGTTGATGGCCCTTCCAAAGGTCATGAATTTTTACTGAAACTCGAATATGCAAAATCTTACAGATGGAGCGTTTTTGCTCAGTACCGCTTTGAAGAAAAGCAGTCTAACCAAAGTGAGAATACAACTCCAATCGATTATCTGATTTTCAAGAAAAGACAAAATCTGAGGTTCAATTTCCGATATAGAATCAACAGTGAATTTGAAATGAGATCAAGGGTTGAGTTTTCCTATTACAGGGACGCGCTCGTCAACAGAGGTTTTATGGTTTACCAGGATTTGGTTTGGAGTCCCAAATTCATGCCTCTAAAAGCTCAAATGAGATATGCCCTATTTGATGCTGAGGATTATGAAACCAGAATTTATGCTTATGAAAACGATTTGCTATACTCTTTCTCAGTACCAGCTTTAAGTGGCAGAGGCAGTAGATTTTATATCAACTTGAATTATGATGTAAACAGATCAGTATCTATTTGGCTAAAGTTTGCCCAAACCTGGTATGCTGATAGAACTGTTATCAGTTCGGGTAATGAAGAAATTCAGGGCAATAAAAGATCAGAAATCAAAGCTCAGATTAGAGTGACATTCTAAATTTTACTCTGCTTTTTTCAGCTCAAAGCTGGAATCACAAAACCCCTTGCACTCTATTGCTTGCGCAATAGTTATGCTACTAAGCTTTTAGAAACTGGGCCTGACCTTAGGTATATTCAAGAATTACTTGGTCATTCGAGTTGTAAAACGACAAAAATTCATTTGCATGTTAGCACATAAGGTATATAACAAATTAAATCTCCTTTCGATGATTTGTAAATTTGTTTGTTTATTAGCTAAACGCAATAAAACTGCGCCAATACGACTAAATTTGACGTATTGGGGAAGTTTTGTAGCGGGTATAAGCTAGTTGTGCGTCATTGTAACGAACCCCATAATAGAAAAGAAACTGACAGAAAAAATGAAAAATAATATT
>JBILRD010000072.1:0-8004 GCA_044372845.1 Saprospira sp.
TGGCAGAACCGGAAAAATGTGGGCCTCAGATCATTTGAGATACAGTCCGGATATTTTTTGTTTGTCAAAAGGTCTGACTGGTGGTACCATGGCCTTTGGAGCGACCACCTGCACTTCGAAGATTTTTGATGCTTTTTGGTCAGATGATAAATTGAAAACACTTTTTCACGGACATAGCTGTACCGGAAATCCTTTAGCAAGTTCTGTGGCACTGGCTAGTTTGGATTTGATGGAAAAACCCGAAACCTGGGCAAATATCAGACGAATTGAAAATGCTCATGCCGCTTTTACTGAAAAACTCAAAAGTCACCGACTGGCCAAAAATATTAGACAAATGGGTGTAATTCTGGCCTTTGATATACATAACAAAGACGAAACCTCTTATTTTAATAATCTAAGAGATATCATCTGGAAATTTTTTATTGATAAAAGATTGTTGTTGAGGCCATTAGGAAATACGGTCTATGTTTTGCCACCCTATTGTATTACAGATCAGGAACTTGCGATGGTGTATCAGGGGATTGAGGATTTGCTGTACTTTTTGGAAACCCAATAGGATGGATAGCAAACTATTCATGATTTTTTTATCCTGACTTTCTATCAATACACCAAAACCTACTGCTTCAGCATCTAACTGAAAAAAGCTTATGAGGAGATTACTGTTTTTTTTATTTTTTACTTGCTATTTCGCCAATATGGTCATGGCGCAGGAGTTTAATATTCCTTTTGTTTCAAAATTTTTCCCAATTCCTGAACCTGACGAAAGTCTCCCTAAACTAAAGTTGTTGAGTACTTTTGGCGACAGCCGCTGGGTTAATCCACAAAGTTTTACAGCTGGTGATGTACGTTATGTAGCCAATGATTCCATTATCGTCATTGCTGGTAATGATTATCTTACTGGTTGGGATTCGAAATCTGGTAAATGTCTATGGGAATACCGCTTTGATCATAAATATGGTTATAGCAATATGACCCGGAATCTGAGTGTTTCAAAAGAGAAGCATTGGATTGCAGCAGCAAATGATGGTAACGGGTTGTTCATATTTGATTACTACACTGGGGAACTTGTCAAAAAAATAAAATTTAATGAAGCTTTTGTTTTTGGTTCCATTTCTCCGGATGGTAAATGGGGAGCAGTATATGGAATCCATTCTGGTTGGAGTATTTTGAATATTTCTGAGGATCAATTATACCTCAATGAAGAAGAAAAAATTACAGCGCTAAGTTTTTCTCCGGATAGTAAATTCTGTGCAGTAAGCCGACCCACCGATAATGGAGTTTATAAGGTTCAAATTATTGATTTGGCAAAAAAAACCAGAAAAGCGGTTGATGTAGATATTGAAATAAACAATAATTGTCAGACTATCCATTTCTCTCCCGACGGAACTTTACTAGCGCTTGGTTTTTGGGGAGGTGAATTTGTTGTTTATAATCTGAAAGCAGATAAAGTCCTGATTAGAGAAAAAATTGACAAAAGTTGGGTAGATGGTCTTGCTTTTTCGCCAGACGGTCAAAAGTTACTTGTTCTGGGAGCAATGGAGATGAATGTCTGGAATAAAGCAAATAACACTATCTCGGATTGGGGGCCTCGTGGAATCATTTATCCAAATAACTGCCTGGAAGATGGTGTTTGGAGCAAAGACGGTAAGCATATCATGCTGGCAGCCCGCGAATGGCAGCGCCCAAGAAGATTTACAGCGGATATAGCTGCCGAGGAAATCTATAAGAGTGAAGCATTTACAAATTCTCAGTTAGAACTTTCTTTTACAAAAAAGGAAAACAAAATAGCTGTTAAGGATTTAAGAGGGCAAACGGTTTATGTCGATTTTTACCAGGAAAAAAATAAGGACAACTGGAATTTTAAATTTAGTGAGGAACCTTCTACTCCCTTAGGACAATGGCAAAGCAGTTCCGTGAACATTCAGAGTATTGGTAATACCTCTTTGGAATATGAACTTCCAGGAGCCATTGCAAAATGGCATCATGGGCCAAGCCCCTTACTTTGTGAGCATTATTTTGGAGGTTATACCAAAGACAGATCCTATTATGCAGGAGTAGGCAATGACCGGATTATTTACATTTATGACGGAAAAACTGGAAATCCAGTTGCCGGGGTTTCGACAAAAGGTACCTATATTCAAGCTGTAGCAATAAGCCCAGATGCTAAATTTTTGGTGGCGATAGGCTGGGATTGTCTGTTGAGACTTTACGAGGTTCCCGATTTAAAATAGTAAGTTCAATACATTTTCTTTCTTTGGAAAAAGAAAACCAAGAGCATCGATACTAAAATCGAAGCGCCAATTAGAATCCAAAAGGAAATATCTGAATCCGAATTGATCGGTAAATTAACATTCATACCAAAAAAACTGGCGATGAGTGTCGGAATCATCAGCAATAAGGTAATCAGGGTGAGACGTTTCATCACCTCATTCAGATTATTGGAAATCATCGAAGCCAAGGCTTCCATTGTTCCTGCCAAGATATTGGAATAAATATGAGCCATTTCCTGAGCCTGACTGTTATCGATGATAATATCTTGTATCAAATCCAGTTTGTCCTCGTCATTGCGGATACCCAAAAAGTCGGTACGTTGCATTTTTAACATCATCTGTCCAATCGCGCTGAGTTCAGTAGCGAAATAAACCAGAGATTTTTCAAGGTTCAATAGTTTCTTTAAATCAGAATTTCTACTCGACTCATAAACTTCCTGTTCAACCACATTTCGTCTGACATTGATATCTTTCAGACAACGAAGGTAAGCAATCACATTTTGCTCCATGATCTGAAGGATGAACAAAGAGTGATCGTGAGGATTAAAGCCTTTTACCTTTGGTTCTTTAAAATGCTGCAATACTGAATTATCGTAGGATGCGATGGTGATGATATACCCGGGCATAAATACAATACCGATAGGTACAGTGATATACAATGACCTTTCCTCAGTAGTATTATCATTCAAAACCGGCGTGTTGATAACGATCAATTTGATGTTGTCAGAAGATTCAAAACGAGTACGTTCGTCAATATCCAGAGGGTCTGTCAGATAATCAATATCAATATCCAGCTTTTCTGCCAATTGTTCCAGTTCAGCAATATTAAAAGGAGGGGTAATGGTTATCCAACAACCCTTTTCAAGAGATTGAAGTTCCTGAATCGTACCATCAATTTTTTTTTGGTAGTGAATCATCTGTTGGAGATTGCAGCAGTCTGAAAAACTTATTTCATCTGGCTCTTGGAAAGGAAGAGCTAACCGAGCGCGAAGATAAAAATTAGATTTCAGAGCAAAGAGCAATAGAGGACTTTTTTGTTGTTTTTTGCTGTTAAATAGGATCTGTGGTAATCTAAATAATAATTTTGGCTCGATGCTTGTAATATTGATTCTAAAATATGCGAATAAGGAAAAATAACGAATTAAATTTGTAATTTCATCGCTGTTTTTTACAATAATATAACAAATAAACATCTAATCTTTAGATAGCGCTCCTATGAAAATCAACCTGCCTAATTATTTGAACTTTGTTCTACTTCTTGTTTTGTCATCAAGTCTTTTTGCTCAAAAGGATTATACAAAACCATTGAATCATGTTCATCTTAATATCAATTTGAGTGTAGATAAAGATTCATGTCTGGTGGACACACTTCGCCTGTTCGCTTGGACAGGTATTCAGGTTGAAGAAGTTGACAAAGCCGCAGGGGAAGCAAATAAATCCGGAAAACTGGTTTTTAATTTTACTCGCAAAAATCTACCGCTCGGCAATTATTATGTAGGTCGAATCGTCAATAATTCTATGACAGACATGCGCCCTGTACTTTTAGGAATGGAGTCCAAGGTAGAAATCAGTGGCAGATGTGCAGATTTAAAAACTTTAAAATTTACTGAATCAAAGATAAATATAGCCTTTGATCAGATGATTGACAGTATCAAGTCTCAAAGTAACCAGTTTTATAGTTTGCTGACCGCTTATCAGGAAAATGCTACCAATACAAAAGTCCAGTCAGACATTAAAAAGTCGTTATCAGAGATTGATTTTAAGAGAAAAGAGCTTTACAATAACATCAAAAAAGAATATCCTGATTTAGCTCAGATAGCTGCCTTATTCACTTATCAAAGCTTTCAAAACAATCAAAAAACGCCTCAGCAAACAGAGGGGCAATACATTGCCGAATCGTATTTTCAGTTTGCCAACCTAAAAGATACCAATTATTTACGATCTCCTTTTTTCTTCGAAGCAGTTAAAGGTTATGTAAGTAATTTAAATCAAGTAGGCCTTAGTGCCGAACAATTGGAGGGCTACTTCGATAAATTATTATCTGAAATAGGAGAGGGGGCTATTCATTACAAACCCGCTATTCTCGCTGTTTCCTTTGGTGTGATGAATTCCAATGCCAAACTTTTTGTGAAATATGGAACAGCTTACCTAAAATATTACAAAGGATATAATGTTAACCTGGATGCTGTCATTGAACAAAGAATTGCTCAGTTGAAAAGTTCAACAGAAGTTGGAGATGAAGCACCAGATTTTTCGGCCGCCACTCCTGACGGAAAAACCCTAAGTCTCAAAAGTCTGAGAGGAAAAGTCCTTCTAGTCGATTTCTGGGCAAGCTGGTGTGGTCCTTGTCGTCGTGAAAACCCAAATGTGGTTGCCGTTTATAACAAATACAAATCCAAAGGTTTTGACGTTTTAGGTGTTTCTCTGGACAACGATGGTCAAAGATGGAAGGGTGCTATAGATCAGGATAAATTGACCTGGCATCATGTCAGCGACCTTGGAGGCTGGGGTTCGATGCCTGCAAAATTATATAAGGTAACCGGTATTCCTCATACCTTACTGTTGGATAAAAACGGCATCATCATCGCAAAAAATCTGAGGGGGCAAGCCTTGGAACAAAAGCTGATTGAGATTTTCGGCGAATAAATCCACAAAAAATGTTCAAGATTTCCAAACTTATTCCTTTACCTCTGAAAGAACAGAATATTGGTTATTCTGAGATCTGGAACAGCGATTTGGAGATCAATTTTTCAGATAAAATTTTTATATCTGCACCATCTGGTAAGGGAAAAACTACTTTTCAGATGATCCTTTACGGTATAAGAAAAGATTATGAAGGAGCAATTTTTTTGGATAATCAGCCTTTGAAAAATATCAGCTTGGATGAATGGTCGGATATCAGACAGAGAAGACTGTCAATTATCTTTCAGGATCTTCGACTTTTTCCTAATTTAACGGCATTGGAAAACATTCAACTTAAAAATAGTCTGAGCAATCACAAGTCTGAAGCCCAAATTTTTGAAATGGCGGAGAGATTAGCTGTTGCTGATTTCCTACACAAAAAATCTGCTATTTTATCTTACGGACAAAGGCAGCGTATGGCCATCATCAGAGCAATCTGTCAACCTTTCGAACTGCTTTTGATGGATGAACCATTTTCTCATCTGGATGCTGAAAATATCAAAAAAGCCTGCGAACTTATCTCTGAAGAGTGTAATCACCAAGGAGCTGGTTTTTTGATAGCCAGTTTAGGGGAGAATTATTTTCTGAAATATGATAAGGTTATCAAACTATAGTTTGGACTAATACAAAATGCTATTGTTGGCCCAGCCTTGGAAGTATAATTTCGCAGGTTTTATTTTCTGTCCATCATGAAAAGTAAAGGGGCAACCATCTTCACAAATCATTGGGATATGAGGATTTTTAACCTTTCCCCAATTCATAGGTAAGATTTTAGAGTCATGAATGAGTTTGTTTTGGAATAAATTCCGGATCTGCTCGGCGTCTATACCAATTTCAGCTCCGATATATTGATTGAAAGGATAATCTCTATTTAAATTCAACCAATCATTTAGGGGTAAATTCCTTTCTACTTGCAAGGCTAAAATACCCAGAGATTTATCACCATGTGGAGCACTGCTCATATCAATATATCCAGAAACAGAAGGAAATATTTTATCATCAATCCATGGACAATACTTTGAGTATGGATCTCCTGTATACGTCAGTTGTTTTAACCCAAATTGCCAATCCTTCCACCTATAGAAAAAGGCCATAGCTCCGGTTCTGTATCTGTCTTTACTTTGAAAAGCTAGGAAATCATTTTCAAAATAAAAACTAAAATTTTGAATTTGAAAACCAAAGGCACCGCTGTTTTGACCAGTACCCAACTTGTCAAAATACAAAATGTAGGTATAGCCTATACTATATGGTTTTGAGCTTTGGTTGCTAATTGGATG
Organism: Saprospira sp.; assembly: GCA_044372845.1. Lineage (GTDB taxonomy): Bacteria > Bacteroidota > Bacteroidia > Chitinophagales > Saprospiraceae > Saprospira. The sequence goes on from JBILRD010000072.1 coordinate 6,230, forward strand.
GATAAATGGATTCCTTTCTATTTGTAAATTTTTTTTACCCCAAATTCCGGCAATTCCAGGTTGAATACTCATTTCCCAGCCCTTTTTACAAGAGCCAAGACTTTTGTAGTTGTAAATAAAGGAGCTCTGAAGATTCAATTGTAAAAATTGCCAATTGTAGAAAAATCGACCGATTAGTCCAAGTCTTTGGGTGTGAGTCCCAATAGAACAGGATAATCCTATTTGCCCGCCAACTTTATCAAAAGTGAGGTTCTGGCAAAATAAATTGGAGCAAAATAAATCTTGTAATAAGAAGAGTAGACAAAAAAGAAATAGTTTGAAGTTCATTCTTCAAATCTAAATATTATTTTTTGTTGAATTCAATGAGTTTTGTGAAATAATCAATTTAAAGATTTAACAAAGAGTATAATTGTATCTATCTGAAAATTTTGAATAGTTCTGACTTGCTGTTGATTTTAAGTTTTTTGTAGATGCTTTTTATATGAGTTCTGACTGTATCAATTGAAATATAGAGTTTATCTGCGATCAATTTATAACTAAGCCCCTCTAATACAGCATTTACTATGTCAATTTCCCTTTCTGATAAAGCTTTGTAAATTTTCTTTTTGCCTTGAAAAAAATCCATAACCTTTCTGGCAATTCTTGGTGTCATATATGCACCGCCCTTTTCAATACAACTGAATACCTCTCCAATGTTTTGGTCAAAACTTTGTTTGTCAATATACCCTACAGCACCTTTTTGTAGTGCCTTGAAAATGGTATCTGAGTCATCCTTAATAGAGTTGATGATAATTGATACATCAGGGTTTTTATTTAAGATTTTATCGATAGCATCAATACCATTCATTTCCGGCATTACAATGTCCAAAAGAATGATATCAGGGGTTTCACTTATTTTAAAGAAATCAACAGGATTCGAAAAGCAGTATTTACAATGATAACCTTCAAGTTGATTGATTTGCTCTTTCATTAAATCTGACATAAGAGAATCATCTTCGATAATTATTACTGTCTTCATCTTATATCGTTTAATGTATGAGTATCAAAGTTAAATAATATCTCAATTCCTTTTTGCTCGTTATTTGTCAATATAAAAGAACCTTGATGCCTTTCCGTTCTTTTCCTCATATTAGTAATTCCATTACCATAATTTATATGAATATCAGATGGCTTTGTATTGCTGTCATCCGTAATCTTTATAAAAATATTTTTATCTGTAATTGACAATTCTAGATTAACATTTTTAGCGTCAGAATGCTTGATGATATTACTTATAGCCTCGTATACACATAGTTTCATATCCCTGTAGAGTTCTTGATTGATTTTAAAATTCCCAAGTAATTTGAAATTAGAAAAATGTTTAACCTCCGTGTTACTGAATGCGTTGTTCATAAATTCCCTGATATCATCTTTAAAAGATAACATATCTAATTTTTGACCATTCATTGAATTGATAAATGCTCTTATACTGAATAATGCATCACTTAATCCAATTTTGATCGATTCATAATATGGTGAATTTAATGGTATCTTATTCAATTGCATTAGCATTCTTGTTAAAGTAGTACCGACTTCATCATGCAAATCCATTGCAATTCTCTCCTTAGTCTTATTCTCGATATTTTTGATTCTCAAATAGAGGTAGAAAGAAAGTATGGATAGTAAACTTATGATTAAGATTATTATGCCAAAGAAAAAGTTTGTTTTATAGAAAGGAACCATCGCATTCAATAGAATTTTTTGCTCATCTGCGATAATTCCTATAGGATTTAACA
>JBILRD010000073.1:0-7966 GCA_044372845.1 Saprospira sp.
TACCTTTTGATTGCAGAAATTCCGATGTTCAGTTTCAAGTTTAAAAAATTTACCTGGAAGAATAACGAGTACAGGTTTCTGTTTATCCTTGTAACCCTTATTTTTCTACTGGCCTTACCTCTTGGGATCGCTTTAATGCTGATTATAGCTACTTATCTGATCAGCTCTCTGATCTTAAGCTGGACCGGAATTTTAAAAAATTAAGATAGATAGGATCTCTATTTAATTTTTTTATTTTTCACCTTATTCTTTTTTAGAAATTCCTGAGCCAAATTAAAAAAGTTGATGGCTCCTTTTGAAGCGGCATCGTACATGGCAACAGGTTTCCCTTCTCCTGGGGCTTCGGAGATTCTTGCATTTCGATGTACAATAGTATCAAAAACACGGTCGGTAAAATATTTTCTGGCTTCTTCTACCACTTCCTTAGCAAGGCGAAGACGAACATCATACATGGAAAGTACGATTCCTTCGATGTCCAGATCTTTGTTCAGTTGCCCTTTGACCAGTCGAATGGTGTTCATCAGCTTACCCAATCCTTCCAGGGCGAAATATTCGCATTGTACGGGAACCAGGACGGAGTCAGCAGCAGTCAGTGCATTTACGGTGATAAGACCTAAGGAAGGCAGACAGTCGATAAAGATGAAATCGTAATCCTTTTTAACTTTTTCGACGATGCCCTTCATGATATATTCTCTCTGCCATCTGTTGATCAGTTCGATTTCGGCTCCAACAAGATTGATATGGGCGGGGAGTAGATATAGATTAGGTGTAGCAGTTTTGATAACTGCGCTTGCAGGTTCAACTTCGTCAATCAAGCAATCGTACAAGCTAAGTTCAACAGAATCAGGCGCTATACCAACACCAGACGTTGAATTGGCCTGAGGGTCAGAATCAATCAAAAGTACCTTATATTCCAAGATAGCAAGGCTGGCTGCCAGATTAATGGCTGTAGTAGTTTTACCGACACCCCCTTTTTGATTAGCAATAGCAACAACTTTCCCCATGATATCTTTAACTGCTGAAATTTATTATACAAAATTAAGGGATTTTTGCCGGAATTGCAAATTAAATAAATATTGAGCTTAATTTTGGTTTCAAATTTCAATCTGGCATTCAAAAACAATTGATGAAATGACAAAAAAATTGATTCTTGCCCATATTGCCATGTTTATTGTTGCGCTGATCTATGCTTTGAATTTTGCATGGGCAAAACTCGTCATGCCACAATATATAGGCGCTTATGGCTTCATTTTGCTCAGAGTTTCGGCAGCAGTAGTGCTTTTTTTTATCAGCAGTTTATTCATCAAGCAAAGGTTGAAGAGAGAAGATATGTTGCTGGTCGCCATTTCTGGTATTTTCGGAGTGGCACTCAATATGTTATCATTTTTCAAAGGATTAGAATTAACTACACCTATAAATGGCGCTTTAATCATGTTGACCACGCCAATTTTGGTATTGTTGTTTTCATTAGTTGTACTCAAAGAAAAGTTGACGTTCATTAAAATTACAGGAATTATTTTAGGTCTTTCAGGTGCTTTAATTTTGATATACAAAGGTCAAAATATGTCAGTGAATAATGCTTCCAATCCATTTTTGGGTAATATTTTAGTGGCGGTCAATGCAGCATCCTATGGAATATATTTAATTATGATCAAGCCATTGACTTCTAAATACCATCCGGTAGTGTTGTTAAACTGGACTTTTTTCTTTGGACTATTGTATGTTATCCCCTTTGGTGCATCAGATCTTATGAAAGTAGATTGGCAGGGCATACCGAGTCACATTTGGTGGATAATCGCCTTTGTGTTGGTATGCGTGACCTTTTTAACCTATCTGTTAAATGGTATTGCTCTGACGGTTGTTTCTCCGGCTATCGTTGGAGCCTATATTTACTTACAACCTTTGTTGACAGGTATCATCGCTATAATAGGTGGCCATGACTCGATTCACCTGCATCTTGCTATTTCAGCTTTATTGATTTTTGTTGGGGTCTATTTTGTTTCTAGGAAATAATTTTATTGCATTGATTTACAGTATTTTAATTTATAAGTTTTAAATTTTTTTAAAATTATTTTCATAAGCTCACACCAAAAATTTAAAATATCTCATCTATCATATTAGAAAGAAAGAGAAAGTTATTTGATTGAAAAATCTTAAGTTGATAAAATTTAATGCCAAGGCTGATAGACTGATAAAAAAAAGATTTAAATTTGGCTTTTACATTTATTCAGTCATTCATTAAACATTAGATTTTATAACTATGGAATTTCCAAACAGCTTAAAATACACCAGTGATCACGAATGGATTAGAGTAGAAGGCGATACCGCCTATGTTGGTATTACAGCTTTTGCTCAAGGCGAATTAGGTGACATCGTTTATGTTGATATCAGTTCTGAGGGCGAATCTTTGAAACAAGGAGAAGTGTTCGGTTCTGTTGAAGCAGTAAAAACAGTTGCAGATTTATTCATGCCGGTAAGTGGAGAGATCATTGAGGTAAATCCTTCATTAAATGATCAACCTGAAATGGTTAATAATGAGCCTTATGCCAATGGATGGATGGTAAAAATCAAACTAAGCAATCCTTCAGAATTGGATGGATTGATGAGTGCCGATGCATACAGAAATAGCATAAATGCTTAAATGGGTTAACCTTTGGCCGACAGTTTTCTGTTCCTCTGGAATTTTCTGGTTGTCTGTCATCAAAAACCCAAGCATCAAAATTTCAGATCATTGGTTTTTTGATAACATAGATAAAATTGGACATTTCATAGCTTATACAGTTTTATTGCTGTCAGCTTTTTGGTCTTTCTCTAAAATTTTTCATGGAAATAAAATCTATTTAAAGCAGATTATAATCCTAGGTTTAACCTGTTTTTTATATGGTTTGATTATTGAATGTTTTCAATATTATATCCCTTATCGAAACTTTGACGCTTTTGATTTGCTTGCAAATACAACGGGAATATTTTTTGGAGCCTATTTAATCAACAGATTTTACCATTAAAATTTTATTTCTCTATTTTTTAGACTATTTTTAACTGATTTTTAAACATAAAACCGCAAAGTTATGCTATTCGTAGGATTATTTTCCTGTAGCTTGATGACGTTGACGATTAAGGTCTCAACGATGATGGTTCTTGGTGGTTTCTTGGGTATTGTTGCTGTAATTACAGGCATTATTTATGGATTTAAGTTCTACTTAACCAAAAAGACGGCTGTTATTTTGGCTCAAAAACAAGATATCAAAGCACAGTCATCTACGCTAAGGAAGTACAAAGATGTGGGCATCTTTCAACATACCGGACTAATGTATACCGGTGGAATTGCAACAGCTCTATTAGTGGTATTCTTATCTCTCAATTGGACAACTTCCGAAACTGAAGAGATTGTAGAAGCCCCTGATGTTGAATTAAATGCAGTACAAGCTGAAATGGATGCGGCTGCTCCGCCACCGCCACCACCACCGCCACCACCGCCACCACCACCACCGCCACCACCACCGACAACTATCCAGATCGATGATAAGGAACCGGAACCAGAACCGGAACCTATCAAACAAGATGAAGATAAAAATCTCGAAGGTGCCAAAGGTGGAGTTGAAGGAGGTACTGGTACTGCACCATCTACTGTTTTTCTGCCTGAACCCGAACCACAAAAACCTGTTGAGGTAGAGATCTTTACAATCGTTGAAGAGCAACCCTCTTTCCCTGGTTGTGAAAAAATCAAGGAAAAAGATGAACGCCAGAAATGTTCTGACAAAAAAATGGTAGCTTTTATCGGTCAGAAAGCGGGTTACCCGTCAATGGCAAGAGAAGCTGGTTTTGAAGGAACTGTATTTGTACGTTTTGTTGTAGAACCTGATGGTCGTATTTCAAATGTTGAAGTACTCAAAGATAATACTCCTGGAGGAGGGCTTAAAGAAGCTGCATTGAAAGCTGTCGAAAGCATGAATCAAATGGGAGATAGATGGAATCCTGGTAAGCAACGCGGTAATCCTGTAAGGGTTAGAGTAGTAGTACCAGTGAAATTCAAACTTCAGTAATTCTAATCTTAATGATATATTCAAAAGGTCTTGTCAATAATTGATGAGACCTTTTGAATTTAACAACCCTGTTTTATGAAAGTAGGACTTTTTTTTGGTTCATTTAATCCCATCCATGTAGGCCATCTGATCATTGCCAGCTATATGGTGGAAGAAAGCGATCTGGAAGAATTGTGGTTGGTAGTTACTCCACACAACCCATTTAAAGAAAGAAGTTCTCTGGCAGATGATTATGACCGATTAGAAATGGTTTTGCAATCTGTCGAAAATCATCCAAAATTAAGAGCTTCCAACATAGAATTTGACCTACCCAAACCTTCCTATACTATTGATACGCTCACTTATTTATCAGAAGAATATCCTGATAATGATTTTGTTATAATTATGGGAGCTGATAATCTTATGACCCTGCATAAATGGAAAAACTATCAGCAAATTTTAAAAAATTACCCTATTTATATTTACAAAAGACCGGAATATGATATTCAAAACCTAATCAACCAAGGGAATATTAAATTATTTGAGGACGCACCTTTAATTGAAATTTCGTCTACCTATATCAGAAAACTAATCAAAGAAGGGAAGTCCATAAAATATTGGGTAACAGAAGAAACAAGAGAAATTATAGAAAAAGCTAATTTATACAGATAAAAAAAGCGGACATTTTTTCTCCGCTTTTGTATTTTATTTGATGTTATTCCTTGATTCTTAATTGAAACCCATTTCCATGAATATTTACAATTTCAATACTCTCGTCAAATCTTAGGTATTTTCTCAGCTTAGTCACAAAGACATCCATGCTTCTGGCAGTAAAATAATTATCTTCTCCCCATATTTCTTTCAAGGCTATATTTCTTGGAAGAATGTCATTTGTGTATTGGCAAAACAACTTTAAAAGTTCAGCTTCTTTAGGGGACAGCTTTTCTTGTTTTTCTTCTCCTTTTCCTATTTTAATACTAAGAATTCGGAGTGGATAGTTGAAATGATATTTACCAATTTCAAATTCTTTCAAATCATTTTTTTGTTTATCATGCTTTTGACTTCTTTTGAGAACAGCTTGAATTCTGTATAACAATTCTTCGGAAGTAAATGGTTTAGAAATATAATCATCTGCACCCAGTTTAAATCCTTTGATAACATCTTCCTTCATTGTTTTGGCAGTCAAAAAAATCACAGGCATAGACGGATCAATCTCTTTTACCTCTTTGGCAAGTGTGAATCCATCTTTTTTTGGCATCATTACGTCAAAGATGCAGAGATCAAATGAATCTTTTTTGAATTCAGACAAACCCATTTCGCCGTCTGTAGCTAATGTAACAGCGTAATCGTTCATTTCAAGATAAGAACACAGAACGTCACCAAAATTTCTATCGTCCTCTACCAATAAAATTTTGTTTTTAGAATTCATAAATTACAAGTTTGTTTTATTATAGGTCTGATTAACAGATTGATTTTAAAATTGTTTAAAAAATGTTAAATAATAATGACTAATAAAAAATATAATATTTTGACAGGAAATCAATGTAAGTCTGATTTATGTTTAAATGGAAAAAACAGTATAAAAGAACTGCCTTTACCCGGTTCGCTTTTAACTTCAATATAACCAGCATGGGCTGTGACAATAGCTTTTACATAACTTAATCCCAATCCAAAGCCTTTGATATCGTGAACATCTCCAGTTGGTACTCTGTAAAATTTATCAAAGATATATTTCCTTGCTTCCTTGCTAAATCCCAAGCCTTTATCCTCAACCGTAATTTTTAATCCGGAGGATACTTCAGTAGCGATGACGGTTATTTCAGGTTTTTGAGGAGAGTATTTATTGGCATTGTCCAACAAGTTGTAAATGACGTTTGTAAAATGCGTTTCATCCGCTTCAATAACGAATCTGTTGCCTTGAAAGTCAATATTTATTTTCCCATTTTTTTGTTCAACCTGAAGGCTAATCTTTTCTACAGCATTTGCAATGATGTTTTTAACGTCAACTTCTTCAATGTTTAGCTTAAACTCATTTTTATCAATTCTTGCCATCTGTAATACCTTACCTACCTGGCTATCCATTCTTTCGTTTTCCTCTTTGATAATATTGATAAACCTTTCAGCTTTCTCTGGATGATTGCCCTTGATTAAATTTTTAATAGCATCTGTTGCAATCGAAATTGTAGCAATTGGAGTTTTGAACTCATGAGTCATATTATTCAAAAAATCAGTTTTCATTTCTGATAATTTTTTCTGCACCAGTATGACGTGAATGGTATAGTAAAAACCAAATACTACAATCCCTGTAAAAAGAAGCGTAAGAATCAAGTTGATAATAATGTCTTCCCAAATGAAATGGTTCTTATCCGGAAAATCAATAAAAAGAGTCCCTACCTCTTCTCTGGCAGTAGGATAAAGACTTACCTGGTATTTAAAGCTGTTGGGTAATTTATATTTAGTAAGGTATTTCTCACTTAGTTGATTCGTCAGAACAAATGTATCATTGTTGTTGGAATATACTCCGTAAACATAGGATGCTTCTATGCCTTTTTGAGTTAACTCCCTATACAAAAGTTTATCTACTAATTTCAAGCTGACGCGCTTTTCAATAGGGACGTTTTGTACAATAGTATGATGGGTGAAATAAGTTTTAAAGTGCGACATAAATGCCTCACTGTTCCCTTTTTTCCATGTCCTGGTATTTTCCTTAGCAAAAAGATTCGACGTTTCTGAGCTATCTATTTTATCGGGTTTTTCGATGACAACAGTTGAGTATGGCTTAATTAAAGCAGTATCACGTCTCAGAGCATTGTGTATTGCCTCTACCTCAATTTCATTCGAAAATGCTCTTTCGTCAATGGAGTCCTCACTTAATTTTGGCAGTTTAAATCTTTCGGCAGTTTCCTCAATTTCAGCTTGTTCCAACTTCGACACAACATGTTCCAAAGCCGCATGAACATTGTTGTCAAACAATTCCATATTTAGTTGAAGTCCTGCATATATTGAATATAATTGAATGCCAAATATTCCGGCAAGTGCAATACTCATTACAGTAACGATAGCCCACAAGGTTTTTTTTGACATAATCTAATTCAATAATTTTAATATCAGGATTCAAATACTATATTTCCTAGTCCGTTCTCCATTTTCCTGTTGGATCTTATCTGATCCATATCTTCTAATTCTCCGTCTAATTTTTCAAACTTATATACTAGATCTCCCTGTTCATTAACATAAGAATCGCCCTCCAAATCATAGATTATACCCATCATGACTTTTTCGACTAATTTTTCTTTTAATTTCTCTTCTTTTGGATGTTGCTTATTAGCTATTTCTGTAAGCTGTTTCAATGTCAATTGAGCAGTATGTTCCTGGAATATAGCCATCATAATTCTTTTTCTTACATTGTTCAGATGTTGTTTTTTCTTTTTCGATATCAACATAAACCATCTTGTCAAAGGTATAACAAAAAAGGTTAGAGAGAAAATAAAAGGTATCCAACCAAGTAATATTATTAAACTAAGATCCAGTGCTATGATTGAATTTATAGAATTCCAGACAATCATTCCAGATAAAATCAAATTGAAACTATTCATTGCAATGATTCCAAAATCTCTTGGTGTAGCATTACCGCTGATTTCATATTCAGGATCGTATTCATCCCAGTAGTAGACTATGGGTGCGCCCTGAATTTTATCTTTTCTTCGAACTAGTTCACTGAAATCTCCATACAAATAACCATTTGGAGAAATTTCGGCCTTTCCATTGTAATTTGCCAGGGCATCTATCATAAATTTTTGTGCCTCATCTTTAGTCCATCCCGCTAAAGCCTGAATTTCAAAAGTACTTACAATTCCTTTGTTTTCATATAGATAAGAGGCTAATTCCTGCATATTGGCCAGGGGGTGAACTTCCACTCGAGGAGGGCCAAAAACAAAGTCAAA